>CAMENQ010000123.1 GCA_945928585.1 uncultured Roseburia sp.
ATTTTATCAAACTGTATAGGAAATTAATCCTGATTTATAAGTATTATATCGCAAATAATTAAAAAAGCCAATCAACAAGGCTCCTCCGCCAAAAGACATAACACAGCAGAGCTTCAATAATGGTATCTTCTCCGGAGAGCCTGCAAATATCCACATCCCTGCCTCTCCTAGCTGCACAATAATTTCAATAATCAGCAGACGGATAAAACTTTTCATAAAAGGGCGTGTTCCGGCTGAATCTCCAATTGCTCCGATTAGCAGAAACAAAACAACAAGTGATGAAAAAATCAGCAGACAGGCATTAACCTCCGGCATATTATTAAAATCCGGCATATGCATCTTCCTTTCTTCTGTACTTTATATTCAAGGTATTAACCACACATATATTTCCACATTTCTGCATTTATGACTCAACCTGACATTCCTTCAATAATTTCTTTATCAGTATAGCAGATTTATAAAGAAAAAACAATTCTTATAGTTTTTTCCAAAATATAAAAGTGTGCAATTAATCTGTTTATGTTGATTTTCAGCTCTTTTTCTGATATGTTATTGTATACAGTTTTATACAGATTATATATCTGACATTTTACTGATGCAGAGGAATTATACTATAATTATTATATAAATTATTAAAGCAGGAGGAAGCTATGTGTCCATATATACATATTGGCGGTGTGGAGCTGCCGGTTTATGGTATTCTTATTATAATTTCATTTATTGGCGGGCTTTTTTTGTGTTCTTCCCTTGGGAGGTTTTATGGTATTCAGCCTAAGTATGTTGTATGCTCCGGTACTTTTGTGGCGGCAGGTATGCTTATTGGCGCAAAGATTCTTTATGGATTTACAAAGCTTCCGGCTTTTATTTCTGATTATGATGCTGTTTATGGTGAATTATCTTTTTCACAGAAGGCGGAATTTCTTTTTGGAGGATATGTATTTTACGGAGGACTTTTAGGTGCAATAGCCGGTGTCATTTTGTTCTGCCATGTTTTTCATTTTGATAAGGGCTCTCTGTTAAATATTCTTACACCTCTTGTTCCTTTCGGACAGAGTTTTGGCAGGATAGGTTGCTTTTTTGGTGGCTGCTGTTACGGTATAAAATATGACGGAATGTTTGCAGTTCAATTTCCTTATAATGAGTTTTCCCCGGATTTAAGCCTTTATCCGCGCTTTCCTGTTCAGCTTTTGGAGGCTTTTTTATGTTTTATTTTGTTTATTGCTCTTTTTATATTTACACGGAAAAAGGTTCCCGGTAAGGGAACCTCTCTCGGTGTATATTTTATATGCTATGGTATTATCCGTTTCGGACTGGAATTTTTAAGAGGAGATACAATTCGCGGTATCTGGTTCGGGCTTTCCACTTCTCAATGGATAAGTCTTATTTTAATACCGGCAGGTGTTTTTCTTGTAATTAATTCCCGTAAGGTCCAAAAATGATATTAGTGCTTCTGCACATTATTCCTATACTATTTCCTGTCTTCTATCTGGTAGTTTCTGCGTTATTGTCGTTTCCGTCGGTACCATTTTTAATATCATTTCCTATATCATCGACACCTTTTTCTATATCATCTCCTATATCATCTATGATACCATTGTTGTTTCCATTTCCGTTTGTATTTCCGTTTGTACTACTATTTATATTACCATTTGTTCCTGTTCCCTTTGTGTTATTGTTATTTCCTGTATTATTATTGTTATTTGTGTTGTTGTCATTTGTGTTGTTATTGTTTTCATTTGTTGCATTGTTTGTATTGTCTCCGTTTCCATTTTTATCAGATGTACAGCCTACAGCCAATCCCATTGTTGCCACCATTAAGGCGCATAATGCAAATAATTTAATTTTTTTCATAAAATAAAAAATCTCCTTCCAAAAATATTTTACAAAAATAATTATTTCCGAAAGGAGTTTTTTTATACATTTTTTAATAATGATTATCAGTAATTCAAAATTTCCTATTCTATAATAGCGCCGCACGGCAGCGGCGCTTATAAATTCGCATTCGCGAATTTTTAGTTGCGTTATTTTACGCTGTTGCTTTAGGAATTTCTATTCTATTTCTATAAATTTAATTTTGCAGATTGTCTTCTGCAAATTCAGTAAGTGCCTTAAAGAAGTCATCTACTTCTTTCTTTCTCATAACCATATCTGTCACACCATTTATCTCTACCTGATAATATGTAGCATCATATTTTATAAATCTGACTGTTATGTCACCATAATAGTCTTCCTTGTTTCGGTCTGCAAATATAGTATATACGGCTTCCATGTCACTTGTAGATACTTTTTCCGTTAAAATCCTTTCAGGTGCAATACATGTCATCTGATACCATAAATCTCTGAATTTTTTATCATCAACTTCCTTATCGCCCTGTTTGTAGACATCATCATCTTTATTATCTGCATCTCCACTCTCATATGAAAATACATAATCCTTCTGTCCATTATTAAATGTAATTGATGTTCCGTCTATGTCATTTATGGATAAGAACAATACATTCTGGAGAATATACTCAAGGGGGTTAATGCCCAAAACAGCCTCTGCTCCGGCACTTTCCATTATTCTTACTACATTTGATTTTTCCTGTGTAAGTCCTACTGTTTTGATTTCTCTCGTATAATAGCCGCCCTCTTTACTGTTAAGGTTTCCTATATATACTGTTATGCTTGCTTTGTTTTCGGTTATATTTCCCTCTTCATCCTTAACATAACAGTTAATAGTGTAGCTTCCTCTTGGATTGTCAAGACCATATTCTGCCATATCCTCCTCAGTTGCCTTATAGTTTACTGTTTTTGAATATGAAAGCTTCTGCAGGGTATCCTCCTGTAATGTTTCCATTTTGCTGCTTTCGCAAGGCATCAGTCTTGTAAACGGTTCTCCGAAAAACCAGTTCCACTCATATCCTGTTATATCTTCTTTTGAGCTTTCTTCCTTATAATATAACTTCGATGTGCTTGTACCTGACTTAAACTCTATAAAGTCCAGCGTATCGGTGCTGTATCCCGGAAACGAATCTATTGATGCATAGTCATAAATGTCTGCCCTGCATATGTATGCCAGGTCATCTGCTACCATATAGATGCTTTCCTCATCATCATTTATCATAATGTAATATAATCCCATGGTTGGGTTATAATTTCCCATTTTGTATGTTGTAGTTACGGAATTTTTCCCGGTTACTGACACTGTAAGCTCCGGATTATCAAGTCCTAAAGCCTCAAGTCCTCCCTCATATTCCGTAATTTTCTTTGTGGCGGTAATAGCTACAAATTTTTCAACAAACTGGCTGTCAAAACCGCTGCTTGAAAAAGGAAAATCCATATCATCTCCATTGTACCATGTTCCGTCTACGTTTTTAATGTACGCATGGGAACCATCCCTATAATCATAAACAACACTTTCTATCTGCCCTGATTTTAAGGAAGTAATAGGATAACTGAAATCCTCCACTTCTACTGTTTCTTCCCTGTTTACAAGCTTTATTATAATAAATGCTGCCACAAGTACCACAACAAGCACTGCCATAATTATTATATTGTTGGTTTTCTTTTTTGCTGCCTTTGTCATCTCTTTCTTCTCCTAAACCATACATATACTCCGTATGCAAGTACTCCTGCCGGTATAATAATAACTATAACATAAAGTATTCTGTTCTTTGCATCTATAGTATATACAAGATTGCTGTATGTTCTGCTCTTCATAGGAATGGAAATGGTTTCCTCCTGATCTGCAAGCCACTGTAAACACTTAACGACAAACTGTGCATTTCCTGTTCCTACCAATTCCTCAAACTGCTCAGCCTTTGCAAAAGCATATGATGAAATGTATACAAATTTTGACTGTACATCTTCTGATATATCATCTGTAACAGCTACTGCATAATTAAATGTTCCTACAGGGTCTGTGGCAAGCTGTGACATAGATGTGGAAGCTGAACCCTTCTTAAATGAAGCATCCTTATAATATGCCTTTGATGTAGATGTAAGAAGAGGCTCTACGGTAAGTCCTTCTCTCTCCTCGCCTATATTTATGGCATCACCCATTGCCACAACAAGATTTGTTTCATTATCAATAAGGTCTTTTGTAATCTCATGTTCAACTAAAAGCGGTTTTCCAAAATATGCCTGCGAATTATACATATATGATGTATTTGATTCTATGGCTGCACCATACTCTACAGATATGTTATATCTGTCAAGAAGCTTCTCTATATTAGTCAGGTATGTATCTTCAGGTATATTGTAATACTCAAACATTAAGAGTGAGCCGCCATTGTCCATGAACTTTGTTATCTGGTCATATTCCTCATCCGTAATATCCTCTACAGGAAGGTCTAATATAACAATATCTGCATCCTCAGGTATCGGAGTATCCTCTGATATTTCAATTGATGCCATATCTATATTCTGCTTTGCAATGTCAGTCAGAAGTGAGCTTGAAAAGCTGTCTCTTGAAGTGCTCTTAAGCATATATGCCTTTGGAATATCTTCACTTACAACATAATCAATGGCACTTGTTATCTGACCTTCCATATCGTAATAGTACGAGGTGTTTCCTGTTGCTGAGTCCTCTGATGACACGTACATTGTGCTAAGTTCAACGCCTCTGAATCTGTCACCGCATTCTACTATTATACTTCCCTCTGATACATATTCCCTGTTTTCCATAAATGTAGGGTTTTGTGCAGGGTTTATTTTCGATACCGTGATATGCTCACTTGCATCATCATATACCTCAAGAAGACGGTTTAAGTCGTCATTACTGTTTGTTATATCTTCAAGTATAAGGTAAATATTTACATCCTTTTCCAGCTTATTCAGATAATCCTTTGTTACATCGGTCAGTGTAAAAATATCTCCGTTTGTCAAATCTATTGTTCTGACCTCTGAACTAAGAGAGCCAACAAGCAGGTTTACCACTATTACAAATACAAGTACCAGTGCAGTCATAACCATAGTATATCCGGCACTTGTCATTTTACGATGTTTCTCCAGTGTAGAGGATGTCGTTATTTTTTCTTCCTTTTCTATTTTTTCATTATTCTTTTTCATAAGATAATCTCCATTCTTGACATATTGCGAAAATTAAAGTCTGTCTAAAGTATACAGAGCTTTTAGCTCCAGCGTCTTTTCTGTACAGACTGTACTGTAAGAAACAGGAAAAATCCTATAACAGAAACAAAGTAAACTATACTGCCTATATCTATAATCTCCGCTGAGAAATAATATGAATACATATAGTATATAGAACAGTGCAGCAAAATATTTTGAAGAAGTCCGTCAAACATACTTCCGTTCACAAAATACAGTATAAGTACAACTGCTATTCCTGCTACCGCTATAATTCCCGCATGTAAAAGTGCCTTATCTGTGGATTTCCTTGCTATAAGCCAGTATATCAAAGCAAAAGCCACAATGAACAGACATATGGCTATAGCTGATGCAAGCTCACCTGTAGGGAAAATACCTGATATATACTGCAGAATAAATACCAGAAGAAGAATTGCAAAAGTAACAACTGCTGATATTATCTGATTTTCCGTAATAGATGATACGAAACAGCCTATGGCAAAAAGTGCAAGTCCCATAAGCCAGAAGCCTATTATTGCAACGTAATTGGCTCCGACAGGTGTTTTACCATAATCCGACATAATGAGCGGATATGTAAACATTATAAGTACAGGAATGGTAAATACGGTGGCTACTGCCATAAACTTTCCCATAACTATTTTTCCGACTGTTACAGGTGCCGTAAATAACATCTGATCTGTCTTTGAGTGTCTCTCATCTGCAAATATTTTCATGGTTAATACAGGCACAAGCACCATCATAACCACCGATACATATGCATATCTCAGTGCATATCCCACAAAAGCTGTAGCACCAAGCACATTAATGTAATAAAAAACAAAACCAACCACAAGGCTGAAAAAGGCAATGAAAGCATATCCTATCATGGTAGAAAAGTATGTTTTCAGCTCTTTTTTGTATATCGCTAACATTTCTTAATCCTTACCTTTCATTTTATTTTTAATTAATTTCTCCTGTCTGTCTGCTTTCCTGATGTAACCTTGATGAATACATCCTCAAGAGATGTATTTGAGTAGCTCATACCCACAATAGGGCATTTTGCTGCTGCAAATGCATAGAACACGTCTTCTCTTAAGTCCTTTTCTACTCCTGTGGATACTAAAGCTCTTGTACATTCCTCCTCAGTATCATTATGTACCTCAAATTTTGTTACATCAGACATTTTATTAAGTATAGCCTTTACCTTATAGTCAGGTGCCTTCACGACTATCTCTATGGTATTTGAACCGGACACATGCTTTCCCAGATTATTCGGTGTATCTCTTGCCACAAGTTCTCCATGTGCAATAATGATAACCTCATCACATACGGCACTTACCTCCTGCATAATATGTGTACTTAAAATAACCGTATGCTTTTTGCTTAGTCCCTTTATAACGTCTCTTATCTCTACTATCTGCTTTGGATCAAGTCCTACAGTAGGCTCGTCCAGTATAATAACCTCCGGATATCCCAGTATGGCCTGTGCAAGACCTACTCTCTGCTTATATCCCTTTGAAAGGTTTTTTATGAGTCTGTCCATAACATCCTCTATACCTGTAAGCTTTGCTATATCCTTAAACTGTTCTGCTCTTTCTTTCCTTGTCAGTCCCTTAAGGTCTGCTGAAAATTCCAGATATTCCTTTGGTGTCATATCCATATAAAGTGGCGGTATCTCAGGAAGGTAGCCTATACATTTTTTGGCCTCCTCAGGCTCCTCGTAAATGTCATGTCCATTTACAATAACCTGTCCCGACGTAGCTGCCAGGTAACCTGTGATAATATTCATTGTAGTTGACTTTCCCGCACCATTTGGTCCCAAAAATCCATATATCTTACCTTTTTCAATTTTAAAGCTAAGATCGTTTACTGCTAAATGGTCACCGTATTTTTTAACAAGATTTTTTACTTCAATCAACGGTTTCTCCTCCTTGTTCCTTTTACAAACCTGTGTCTTAGTTTAAGGCACAAATATAGTGCATTGTATATATACACACA
>CAMENQ010000124.1 GCA_945928585.1 uncultured Roseburia sp.
GAAGCTGATGATATTGTTTTTGACACTGCCGGAGAAAAAGAACTGTCCATAATTAATAAAACACATAAAAGATTATTAATGAGAGGTTTTAAGAAAAGAGCTATTATTTCTGTTATTATAGGAATTATAATTGCCTTTGGTGAGGTTATCGGAAGAATAAATCAAAATCGTGCTGATACAATAACAGGAATGTGTATATTTATTATTGTTGCCGTTTTAATTTTTAACCTTTTGTCATATGGTTATATTGTTTTAAAACGTAAAATGGATTTTTATACCGATAAAGTTGAATGTTTATACTGTACGGTTACAGAAAAGTATAATCAGCATAAGCTTTCAAAGGAAAATCAGAAACATGCACAAAATTATATACTTCTGGAATCCGAAAAATATCACTGCACCACAGCTTTTCCTATAAAGGGAATTGAAGAGTTTAATAAGATTACTATTGGAGATACTGTTCTTTTGTTAAAATCTTCTCCTTATGGTGATGTTCATTATGAGGTATTGACAGATATTAATTAAGTTTTTTCGCGGGGTCGTCTGTCTTTGAATGGAAATACTGCGGTGTAATAATGTGGCGGTGCGGACGGGCAGGCAGTTATATATTAAATGGGTAAGCTTCGTAGAATGTAAGAAATTTTATTAAAGTAATAATGCCATCTTTTAAGCGGCGGTCGTAACTCGGAAGTGTCTGAAGTCTCAGCCACTTCCTCAAACAGACGACCTCTGCTAAAAAGATGGCATTATTACATTAATAAATTTCTAACATTCTCCTCAATGCTTACCCACTTAATATATAACTGCCTGCCCGTCCGCACCGCCACATTATTGCACCGCAGTATTTCCATTCAAATACAGACTTTTAATAAACAACTGCAGGAATTTCTTTATACCTGACACTTTCCGTCTCCGCAGCCTTCTACAAACGAAGGATTGAATTCATAGAAGTTTCTGAAATTCAGGTCATCCTGCAACATTCTAAGTGCTTCGCCGAATCTTTGGAAATGGACTATTTCTCTTGCTCTTAAGAATTTTATAGGTTCAACTATATCCGGGTCTTTTACCATACGTAGAATGTTATCATAAGTTGTTCTTGCTTTCTGTTCTGCTGCCATATTTTCGAATAAATCAGTAATAGGATCTCCCTTTGACTGGAACTCACATGCATTGAATGGTATTCCGCCTGCTGCCTGAGGCCATACTCCAAGGGTGTGGTCTACATAGTATTTGTCAAAGCCGGAAGATTTGATTTCCTCCGGTTTAAGGTTACAGGTTAGCTGGTGAACTATGGAGCCTATCATTTCAAGGTGTGCTAACTCCTCTGTTCCTATATCGTTTAACAGGCCTGCTATTCTTGCATCCGTAAACGCAAACTTCTGTGACAGGTAACGCATACTGGCGGCAAGTTCACCGTCCGGACCACCATATTGACTTATTATTATCATTGCCGCTCTCGGATCTGTTTTACGAATACTTACCGGAAACTGCAGCCTTTTTTCATATTCCCACATTCTTAATTCCTCCCCTCTCTATAGCTTGCCTGCCAAGGCCATGGTCCCATGTTCCATTTCCACACATCTGCCGGAGCCACATCATATGCACGAATAGGTCCATAATTTTCTGTGTACTCCTTGATTGCCATTTCTCTCTTTTCCTGCATTTTTGAGAAATACATTAATGCTTCCTTTGAATTTGGATGGGTATCCAAAAAAAGCCTTGTGTCATCCATTGCAAAGCTGGTCTTGTCGATAATATCCAACAGTTCATTTCTTGACATACATCTTGGCATCATGATTTGCATCCTCCCCTCATAAGCGGTCCTTCATTAAAAGGCTTGCTTAAGCTTGGAAATATAGTGCCACATTTAAAGCCCTTTGATAAATCAAACAATTCTTCCCACCGCTGCCATGGAACATATGCCATTGCAACAGGAAGTCTGTCTACCGGCATCTGGTTAAACATTCTATCATCACGCATATTATTTTTCCTTTCATATAATACTACACTACATAATATGCATAAAAAAATATAAAGGTGAACCTTACCTTGTGATATGATATCTTCTAACCGGATATTGGTTATTTACCCTATCCGGTTAACCATCATATCATAATGTATGACTCACCTTATATTTCCCCTATTCTAATTTTTTTGTTTATACCTGGTTCTTGTTTATATTTGATTCATAGTTATATGTAAAATTACTTTTTCTCCTGATTTTCATCTTCATCCTGGTTTTTCTTTTTAGGAATAACAAGAAGTAAAAGTACTGCTCCGCAGATAACACATATAATTATAAGTCTCGTAACATCCACGCTGTCACCTGTTGTTATATTTCCTGTGACATATGTGTTTGGCTTTTTATCAATAGATGGCTCCGCCTGACTGCCTGCTGTATCGAATGAGCCGTTTCCGCTGACGTTTATATTGATATTTTCAATATTTCCATTGCCATTAACCATACTGCCTGAATTGTTTCCTGTACTATTTCCTGTACCATTTGCCGCGTTGCTGTTTCCATTATTGTTATTGTTCTCATCGCCTTTAGTTGTATTATCTTCATCAGCATCGCTGTCTCCATCTTTTATATCAGTAGGATTGTCGGTATTTTCTATTGTCTTTTCCCACTTAGCGGAAAGAATCATATTTCCTGTGGCATAGTGAAGCTCCCGGACTTCTTCTCCTGCTTCATTGTACCAGCCTTTAAATATATATCCGTCTTTTATGGCATCACTTAATATAATATTATCCTCCACAGTATACTGCTCTGCATTTACATGCTGTCCACCATCTGTCACATATGAAATGCTGTAAATAACCGGCTCAAATTCTGCCGTAACCTCTACGTCACTATCCGGCATTACAAAATAATATATTCCGTCTGCTATCTGATTAATAGAAATATCTACTGCCGTACTTCTTAATGAATATCTTGCAATAGGTGATATTCTAATTCTCTCATTTACAGCCGAAGGTGTATATACAAGTGATGAAAGCCTGTACCCATCCTTTACTGATACCTTTACAAATACATATTCATTTTTTGATGCTTCCGTCTTTGTCAGTTCTATCTGTCCGTTTATTATATTATCATCAATGAATGCATAATATACTGAGGAAACATCCTCATTTTCCTCCCAGTCTGCATATATCATCAGATTACCAATGCGGTTTTCTATTCTGTCAATATCTGTCATTTTTACATCAAAGGCATCATCAGCAGTATCTCCGTTTGGTATAATAAGCTTCCAACCCTTAAATGTCATACCTTCCTTTACGGGAGCTGCAAGTTTGAAGCTATCAAACACTGTATAAAGGGAAGGGTTAACATTTTCTGCACCGTTTAAATTAAGGTATGTTATAACATATTGTATTGCTTCAAAATCTCCACTTACATTTACTTCTGCTGCCGGCATGGTAAATGTAACAGTTTCTGTAGTATTTGTAACATCATATATTAGCTTATTTACACTTTCAAGCCCACTGTCAGCCTTCCATGAATATTCAACAGCTTTTAACCTTATTCCGGGATTCGCCGTAACCTTAAGCGTTACCGTCTCACCCTCTGCTGCTGCAGTGACCTGTTCATCTCCTACATATGCCTTTATTGAGCCTATACCTTCGTCAATATTTATGTCATACACCTGTACCTCTTCCCATTGTGCTATAAGAGTAAGGTTGCCTGTGCGTGAATTTTTTGGTATACCTGTAATAAGCTCATCCCTGCCCATTTCTTTGAAGCCTAAAAATCTCCAATATCTGTCTCTGTCGGTTCTTGCCGGTCTTTCAAAAACAATATCTGCACTTTCTATAGTATATGTATCAGGATTTGGTGTTCCGTCTATCTGAGCCAGTCCGCCGTTTACAGTGTCATAATAAGTAATATCATATTCCTCAACGTCAAAATGAACGCTTATGTATATATCCTTATTTCTTCCATCCATACTGAACGAAAACTGGTTTTTGTTATCTGATGTGGTTACATCATTAGCAATAAGATTTATGGCATTTCCGTATGCATCAGTTACTGACTTTCCTTTTATTCTGTAGCCTGTTTTTGGAACAAGCGTAACCGTTACATATTCAGAGTTTAAAAGGCTTGTAGACCAGTAATATCCATTTTCATTTGCACTGTTGCTTATAAGATTTCTTCTTTCTCCTCCTGAGAAATCCATCCTGAAACTGTCATCTGTATTTTCTCCAAGAAAATCTTTTATGTCTCTGTGGGTAGTTTCATCATCTCCATATGTGGCTGTAATATATACAAAATATCCGCTTCTCTCAAATGTGGCAGTAATATATGTATCTTTACTTACGGTTATTTGCGATACCAGTCCGTCACCCTTATTATACAGATGACCATTATAATCCCATCCTTTAAACTCAAACAGGTTTTCAGATTCACCCATATCTATATCATTTTCGGTGTCAGGAAGATTCGCATCAGCCATAAAGTCAAAGCTTTCACCATACTGTACGGTTTTTCTGATTTCATCCGTACCTGTCGATAAAAATCGGCCCATGCCGTTTTCTATTTTGTAGATAACATCACAGCTCCACTTTGCATATACATATTTTGTATCTCCTACTACATCAGATGAAACCACGGTAATAGGCGTGGTAAAATCTGAATCTGCATACCAGCCTTCAAATGTATGTCCTCTCCACGAAACATTTGTTGTGGTGCTGTCGTTTACAAGCAGTGTATATTCAGTACCACATTCTACTGACCGGCTGTTTCTGTTTACTATGCTGCCATCATTTGCTGCCCCGCTATCCTGCGGAAGGAGACCGTAGTTGTATACGATATTGTAGTTTCCTAAGCTGTAGGTAATATCTATAACCATATCGCCTTTAACTTCGCCTACACACAAATACCAATAGTCGCCTATCTGTATTACATTTTCAAATGGTGTACTTATGCCATTTTGTATGTATGCACCTGTAATGCCTGTACAATATGAAGGTGTTCCTTCTATTTTAACAAGTATATACTTTGTCTGTTTTATTGTTGTTCCTTCATTGTATGGTGAAAATGCATATGTATCATATTTATCAGGCACCTGCATCTGTTCACTGTTTAATATGGCTATTTCATAAGACGGAGTAAACCTTGCGTCTGTTCCCACATTATCTCTTATGGTAAGACCATATAAATTATATCTTGTTGCAGGAAGATAAAAATATAATTTATCATCATTATCATGTTTATAGCCTGTAAATTTATATTTATTTTCATCTCCATAGCCGGATGTAAGTTTTACATATGTATTTAAATAATCAATGCCTGCACCTGTATATGTATCTTCTGGCTGTCCGTTTTCTACAAACTTTGTGATAACGTACTTATAATCCTCATTTTCCGTTTCCCATATATTTTCAAGGTCAAAATCACTGTTTAAAATAGCATTTCCTGCAGCCTGTGCTTCCTGTGCATCATCATCATAGTGAGCCACGAAAGCATACAGCGGATCCTTGTAATCATTTATGGCGTTTTTGTATGGTGAAGCATTGTCCTGTCTCTCTAAATAAACAGAACCACCCATAATGGTAACAAGACCATCTTCCGCTATATTTTCACCTACTGCACCGTTTACAAAGCATGAACCTTTACTGTTTTCAGTCATTTTAACTGATACTGTACCATCCTCTATACGCACTGCTGATGTGTTTGACTGTGCTGACGCCGTAACCATTTTTCCATAAAGTGTAGGGAATGTTACCATTTTGCTATCTGTGTTTTGATAGCCTCCGTTACCTATACCTGCGCCATAACCCCTGCCTGTGATATTTACAACACCACTCTTTATAGTTACCTCTGCTGCACCATATTCCAATGTAGGTACATTATATGCTGACAAATCTGCTAAAAATGTTCCTGAATCATAATAATTAAAATGAAGATAGGGCTCATATTTTAAGGAAAGATTTTCATAAGCACTCTCACTTATTCCTACGCTTTCAAGTTTTTTCTTTATGGGATTGCCACCTCTGCCTCCTATGGCAGCTCCGTAGCTTCCTTCTCCCGTAGTCAGTGTAAGTGTGTCTCTGTATCTCTGTCCCTGGGCACTTTCTATAATAATTTCAATATGCTGTGAATAATATACAAAATCACCCATTCTGCCATAAGCATCACCCTGACTGTAATATGTCTCTGTAACAAAATTATAATTTTCTGCCTCAATAAGTGGTGACTGTGCTCCTGCCACACCTTTTATTGACGAATCTCCCATAAGATAAAGATGTACCCTTACCTTATTTCTGTTCAGTCTGCTTTCATCAAATATATTTTTGTTGGCAGTCGGCTCATATCTTGTATCTGCATCTGTAAATTGGAATGTAATACCCGAAACATCAGTTGCCAGATTTATATTTACATCCTTTAAGGTAAGATATACGTCATAATAACCATCAATATTTTTTACTCCTCCTGATATGGTTATATCTATACCTGAATTTAAAGTTTTACCTTCACCGTCAAGCAAATAATATACTCCTCCTGACATGGTACTTATCCATCTGTTATCAGCATTCTGCTGCAAAATCAGTTCCTTCGGTGCTGCCGGAGTATTTCCTTCACCATATCCTGTAAACTCAGTGGCATGTCCCTCCGGCATAAGCAAAAGCAGCCCTGACACCACTAAAACACAACATAAAACAGCTATCCCTATATAGGATATGTTTTTGTTATCCTTTAAAAATCTTTTTATTTCTTTTATCATTCCCATAATCTTTATCCCTCCATGAAGCTTGCTTCTCATTTCAATTTCAAGGTGAAGCTATATTTATTTTTATGTTTTATCACTGCACGTACAAGTTCAATATAGTTATTTTTTCATTTTATCACAGTATATTAATTTTTTCTACTATTTTATCTGCTTTTTTGCAGATAAAAGGTAACAGTTCAGTCCGCCGGTACCTGTAATTACAAGACGGGCTCCTATGGTAACGGATACGGCTTAGTGGTTGTATATTATGTGCGTAAGCATTGAGGAGGCTGTTAGAAATTTATTAATATGCT
>CAMENQ010000125.1 GCA_945928585.1 uncultured Roseburia sp.
ATTTAAGAAAATACGGAATCTGCAGAATTTGCTTCCGTGAATTAGCATATAAGGGACAGATACCAGGCGTTAAGAAAGCTTCTTGGTAGGAAATAGTCTTTATAAGGAGGAAAAAAACATGGCAATGAGCGATCCAATCGCAGATATGCTTACAAGAATTCGTAATGCAAACACTGCTAAACATGACACTGTAGATATTCCTGCGTCAAAGATGAAATTAGCAATCGCTGAGATTCTTCTTAACGAAGGTTATATCAAGAAGTATGACGTAATAGAAGATGGCAACTTTAAGACAATCAAGGTTACATTAAAGTATGGACAGGATAAGAATGAAAAGATTATCACAGGCTTAAAGAGAATATCTAAGCCGGGTCTTAGAGTTTACGCTGGCAAGGATGAGCTTCCAAAGGTACTTGGCGGACTCGGAATTGCTATCATTTCAACAAACAAAGGCATCTTAACCGACAAGGAAGCAAGAAAGCAGCATGTTGGTGGAGAAGTACTTGCCTTTATCTGGTAAGATAAAGTTTTATCTGGTAAGATAAAAAATTGTCAGCTTTGCTGACAATTGCAAGTTTGGCGAAGCCAAACTTGTAAAAGTGAGTAACATATAATCCCTATCAAATTAAGGAGGTGCGGGCATGTCACGTATAGGAAGAATGCCTATCGCTATACCGGCAGGTGTAACTGTAGATATAGCAGAAAATAACAAGGTCACAGTTAAGGGACCTAAGGGAACACTTGAGAGAGTGCTTCCTGCAGAGATGGAAATAAAGTTAGAGGATGGTCAGGTAGTTGTAACAAGACCAAATGACTTAAAGAAGATGAAATCATTACATGGTCTTACAAGAACACTTATCTCTAACATGGTAATCGGTGTATCAGAAGGATACACAAAGGAACTTGAGGTAAACGGTGTTGGTTACAGAGCACAGAAGCAGGGAAAGAAGTTAGTTCTTTCACTTGGTTATTCTCATCCTGTTGAGATGGAGGATCCGGAAGGTCTTGAATCTACAGTAGAGGATAAGAAGATCATCATCAAAGGTATAGATAAAGAAAAAGTTGGCCAGTACGCTGCTGAAATCAGAGACAAGAGAAGACCTGAACCATACAAGGGCAAGGGTATCAAGTATGTTGATGAAGTTATTAGACGTAAGGTCGGTAAGACTGGTAAGAAATAATTAAAGGAGTGAACAAAGATGGTTAGTAAAGAATCAAGAGCGGATATCCGTAAGAATAAGCATAGAAGATTACGTAATCGTTTTGCAGGTACAGCTGAGAGACCACGTTTAGCTGTATTCAGAAGCAATAATCATATGTACGCTCAAATTATCGACGATACAGTTGGAAATACCTTAGTAGCAGCTTCAACACTTGAGAAGGACGTTAAGGCTGAGCTTGAGAAGACTAACGACGTTGCAGCAGCAGAGAAGTTAGGTACAGTTATTGCCAAGAAGGCATTAGACAAGGGTATTACTACAGTTGTCTTTGATAGAGGCGGTTTCATATATCAGGGTAAAATAAAAGCATTAGCAGAAGCAGCTAGAGAAGCTGGCTTGAATTTCTAATAGGAGGAGAACACATGAAACGTACAATTATTGATGCTAGTCAGTTAGAATTAGAAGAAAAAGTAGTATCAATTAAGCGTGTAACTAAGGTTGTTAAAGGTGGAAACCACATGAGATTCACAGCTTTAGTAGTTGTAGGAGATGGCAACGGACACGTAGGTGCCGGCTTAGGCAAGGCTGTTGAAATCCCAGAGGCTATTCGTAAGGGAAAAGAAGACGCTATGAAGAAGCTTATCGAGGTACCTGTTGATGCAAACGGAAGTATTCCACATGATATATATGGTAAGTTCGGAAGTGCTTCTATATTATTAAAGAAGGCTCCGGAAGGTACCGGTATTATTGCAGGCGGTCCTGCACGTAACGTGCTTGAACTTGCAGGTATAAAGAATATTCGTACAAAATCTTTAGGTTCAAACAATAAGCAGAACGTAGTTCTTGCTACAATCGAAGGTTTATCAAGCCTTAAGACTCCAGAGCAGGTAGCTAAGCTTCGTGGCAAGTCAGTTGACGAGATTTTAGGCTAATAGGAGGTTAGAAAAATGGCAGGTAAATTAAAGATAACATTAGTTAAGTCTACAATAGGTGCGGTACCAAAGCATGTAAAGACAGTAGAAGCTTTAGGCTTAAAGAAGTTAAATAAGACAGTTGAGCTTCCTGATAATGCTGCTACAAGAGGTATGATACAGCAGGTTAGACATTTAGTAAAAGTTGAAGAAATCTAAAGAATAAGGAGGTGCAATCATGAACTTATCTACATTAAAGGCTGCAGAAGGCTCTACACAGAATGATAATTTCAGAAGAGGCCGTGGACATGGTTCAGGCAATGGTAAGACAGCCGGTAAGGGTCATAAGGGACAGAAAGCTCGTTCAGGAGCTCCAAGACCTGGCTTTGAAGGTGGTCAGATGCCATTATATAGAAGAATCCCTAAGAGAGGCTTCACAAATAGAAATACATTAAATATCGTTGGTATAAATGTCAGTGCTTTAGAGAGATTTGAAAACGGTTCAGAGGTTACAGTGCAGACTCTGGTTGAGACAGGTATCGTAAAGAATCCTAGAGATGGCGTAAAGATACTTGGAAATGGTACTCTTACAAAGAAGCTTAATGTTAAGGTTAACGCTTTTTCTGAGGGTGCTAAGGAGAAAATCGAGGCACTCGGTGGTACTTGCGAGGTGATTTAATGTTCAAAACTTTAAAAAATGCATTAAAAGTAAAAGATATAAGAACCAAGCTTTTATACACATTTGCAATTTTGCTTGTGGTACGTTTAGGAAGTCAGCTTCCATTGCCGGGAACAGATTCTGATGTAATCGCAGACATAATGGCAAGCTTTAACGCGAACGATGCATTTAGTTTCTTTAGTGCATTTACAGGCGGTTCTTTTGAGAGCATGTCAGTATTTGCACTGAGCATTACACCATACATCACATCTTCAATCATTATGCAGCTCCTCACTATAGCTATTCCAAAGCTTGAGGAGATGCAGAAGGATGGAGAAACAGGCAGAAAGAAGATAGCAGAAATCACAAGATATGTAACTATCGGCTTATCTATAGTAGAAGGTCTTGCATATGCTATCGGATTTGGAAATCAGGGTATTTTCGGAGATACATCATCTATGTCCACAGGACAGTACTTTATGGTAATATTTACAGCTGTAGTTGCCATGACAGCAGGTTCCGGCATACTTATGTGGTTAGGTGAGAGGGTAACTGAAAATGGTGTAGGAAACGGTATTTCTATAATCCTTTTAATTAATATTATTGCAAGAATACCGGATGATTTGGTAACATTATTTGAATCAAAGGTAATGATTACAGATACAAATGGTCGTTCACCTCTTGGTGCAGTTCTTGCAGCAGTGATTATTATAGGTGTTATAGTAGCAATAGTAGCATTTGTAGTAGTTTTACAGGCCGGTGAAAGAAAAATCGCAGTGCAGTATGCAAAGAAAAATCAGGGAAGAAAGCTTGTGGGAGGAAACTCAAGCCATATTCCGTTAAAGGTAAACACAGCAGGCGTTATTCCTGTTATCTTTGCTTCATCACTTATGCAGTTTCCTGGCATTATTTCCGCATTATTCGGAAGTTCAGCAGGTGACGGTACTGTATGGGGAAAAGTTTTAAAACTTTTATCTTCAAGTTATTGGTTTAATTTTGATATGGATAACCCAAAGCAGGCTATATATACATTAGGATTTGTAATCTATGCTGTACTTGTTGTAGCATTTGCATACTTCTATACATCAATTACATTTAATCCTATAGAAGTAGCTAATAACATAAAGAGGCAGGGTGGCTTTATACCTGGTATAAGACCGGGCAAGCCAACAGAAGATTATTTGACTAGAATGTTAAATTACATTGTATTTATAGGTGCTATAGGCTTACTTATAGTAGCTGCAATACCTATTATAA
Source organism: uncultured Roseburia sp. (assembly GCA_945928585.1). Lineage (GTDB taxonomy): Bacteria > Bacillota > Clostridia > Lachnospirales > Lachnospiraceae > CAG-303. The sequence goes on from CAMENQ010000125.1 coordinate 3,987, forward strand.
TGTCAGGTGTATTTGATGCCAGGGTATCATTTGGTGGAACATCACTTATTATTATCGTAGGTGTTATACTTGATACAATGAGTAAGATTGAGTCAATGATGGTTGTTCGCAACTATAAGGGCTTCTTGGGGGATTAAAATGATACAATGAAGCTTCTGCACATTGAAAAATATGCAGAGGCTTCTGTTGCTATAAGACATAAAATCTTGCTAAAGGTAAGATATAAAAAATATACAGGTTTCAGAAAGGAAGGTATGTTATGAAGATTATTATGTTAGGTGCACCTGGTGCAGGAAAAGGTACACAGGCAAAGATGCTTGCAGATAAGTATGGAATTCCACACATTTCAACAGGAGACATATTTAGGGCAAATATAAAAAATGAAACAGAGCTTGGAAAGAAAGCTAAAGAATATATGGATCAGGGACTGCTTGTTCCTGATGAGCTTACATGTAATCTTGTTGTAGACAGAATACAGCAGGAGGACTGTAAAGAAGGATATATTTTAGACGGTTTCCCAAGAACAATACCACAGGCAGAGGCACTTGATAAGGCGCTTACAGAGTTAAATGATAAGATTGATTATGCTATCAATGTGGAAGTACCTGATGAAAACATTGTCGGCAGAATGTCAGGAAGAAGAGCATGTGTAGGCTGTGGAGCCACATATCATATAGTATACAATCCTACAAAAACAGAGGGCGTTTGCGACAGATGCGGAAAAGAGCTGATTTTAAGAGATGACGATAAGCCTGAAACAGTTCAGAAGAGACTTAACGTTTATCATGAGCAGACACAGCCGCTTATTGACTTCTACAAGAATAAAGGTGTCCTTAAGGAAGTAGACGGTACTGTAGATATGAACGATGTATTTGATGCCATTGTAAAGGTATTAGAGTCTTAAGAGACTTAAGAATCGAGGATAAATATGGTTACAATAAAATCTCATAGAGAAATTGAGCTTATGCGTAAGGCAGGAAAGCTTTTAGCACAGACTCATGAGGAAATGGCAAAGGCCATAAAACCGGGAATGTCTACATGGGAAATAAATAAAATAGGTGAGGACATTATAAAAAGTTTTGGTTGTATTCCATCATTCTTAAATTATAATGGTTATCCTGCATCTATATGTGTGTCTGTAAATGATGAGGTGGTACATGGTATACCAAGTAAAAAACGTATTATAAAAGATGGCGATATAGTAAGCCTTGACGCCGGACTTATATATGAGGGATATCATTCAGATGCAGCAAGAACCATAATGGTAGGCAATGTCAGTGAGGAAGCAAGGCTTCTTGTAGAGAGAACAAAGCAGAGCTTCTTTGAGGGAATAAAGTACGCAAAGGAAGGCAACCATCTTCATGACATATCAAATGCCATAGGAGATTATTGTGAAAGCTTTGGATACGGAGTGGTAAGGGATCTGGTAGGTCATGGAATAGGAACAGACCTTCATGAGGATCCACAGATACCGAATTTCAGACAGAGAAGACGTGGACCTAAGCTTCAGGCAGGAATGACACTTGCCATAGAACCAATGATTAATACAGGCACATATGATGTATACTGGCAGGATGACGATTGGACAGTAGTAACAGCAGATGGTTCACTTTCAGCACATTATGAAAATACTGTACTGATTACAGATGGTGAACCGGAAATATTAACTATTTTATAATAGGAGGATATGAGAATATGTCAAAGGCTGACGTTATTGAAATCGAGGGAACAGTTGTAGAGAAGCTTCCAAATGCTATGTTTCAGGTAGAACTTGAAAACGGACATAAGGTGCTTGCTCATATAAGCGGAAAGCTTCGTATGAACTTTATCCGCATACTTCCGGGAGATAAGGTGACAATAGAACTTTCACCATACGATTTGTCTAAAGGACGTATTGTTTGGAGAGATAAGTAACAAAGTGTCGGCATGGGCCGACACTTGCAAGTTTGGCAGGGTGAAAATTCATCCGAAAATTTCCAAAAACCACTTGCTTATTTGATTTTTTTATGATATATTATTAGTCGGACTTTTTTTGAAAGGAGGATTTTACTGTGAAGGTTAGATCATCAGTTAAGCCTATCTGCGAAAAATGCAAGATTATAAAGAGAAAAGGAAGCATCAGAGTAATCTGTGAGAATCCTAAGCATAAGCAGAGACAGGGCTAGTAACAATTAATTTGCGGCTGCAGCAATGAAACACTAGGATAAGTGGTATCTCCCATACTCTCAAGGAGGTGCTAACATCATTTTGCGGATTTGCTTCAAATATATGAAAGGCGCCAAAGTTTTTTGACGCTCTTAACGTCGTCTGTGAGGCGATGTGCAATCATAAAATTTTCCTGATTTAATAGGAAAATAAAACTGACAACGATAATAAGGATAATATGTTCACCGCACACATTTCAGACGTACGAGAGTACGGGCTGCGGAAGGGGTATATTGTTCCGGTAGAAAGAATTTAATGGAGGTGTAATACACACATGGCTCGTATTTCAGGTGTTGATTTACCAAGAGAAAAGCGTGTTGAAATTGGATTAACATATATCTATGGTATAGGAAGAGTTAGTTCAAACAGAATTCTTGCTGCTGCTGGTGTAAACCCAGACACAAGAGTTAGAGATTTAACAGACGATGAGGTTAAGAAGATTAGTGCAATTATAGACGAAACACAGACTGTAGAAGGTGATTTAAGAAGAGAAATCGCCATGAACATCAAGAGATTACAGGAAATCGGATGCTACAGAGGAATTCGTCACAGAAAGGGACTTCCTGTACGTGGTCAGAAGACAAAGACAAATGCAAGAACACGTAAGGGACCAAAGCGTACAGTTGCTAACAAGAAGAAATAAGTTAGTATGATGGTGTACGCTTCAGCGTATGGTTTACAAGTAATTGCGCTGAGGGTGATACAATCTGCGAAATAAAAAAACAATATGCGGATTGGTTGAATATATGAAAGGAAGAGGTTAGTTTAAAAATGGCTAAAGTTACAAAAAAAG
>CAMENQ010000126.1 GCA_945928585.1 uncultured Roseburia sp.
AAGCTTATCACTGTCCGTATACATATCCTGTATTGTACCAATAAGATATGACGGTCTTAATGCTTTTCCTGATGATGATGTATGACTATATGTTAATATAAGTCTGTCTGACGGTTTTGTAAGGTTCTGGTACAGGTAAAATCTTTGTATAAATATGTTTTCCCTTACAGAAGGTGAAAGTTCTACTCCTATATCCTTTAAAAAACTTCTGTCCTTCTGTGTAAAAAGGCTGCTGTTTCCCGATACTGCCGGAATGATACCGTCATTTACTCCCAATACTATAAGTTCCCGTATATCTGCCAGTCTTGTTCTCTGTATGTCACCTATAACTACCGTATCTATATTTAATGGTATGACTCCTACTTTGATTTCCTCAAGTCCTGCATCTAAAAGACCTGCATATTCCTTTACGGTAATCCTTGTATCACCCATAAGCTCCACTAGCTTGTCAAACAGTCCTAAAACCTGCCCGTATGTCTGACCGTATTCCTTTGAAAGTGCAAGCATACCACTTTCCTTAAAGCTTTCCTCATATTTCTTTAAAACATCATATACGTTTATTTTTTCCATAAGCTTATAGGCTGCCTCAGTATAATCTTTCACAGTCTTTCCGCTTCCGCTTACAGCTTCCTTAAATTCTCCTATAAGTTCTGTAAATTTATTTCTCGCTTCGTTAATTCTTATAAGATTTTTTTCCTGTAATGCTCCTTTTGCTTTTGTAAATTCCTTTGAATACCTGTTGAAGCCTCTTATACCATATTCCAAAACATAATTTTCCAGCATATCTATGCTTTCTTTATCTATACCACTCACTCCACATTTTAAGAACCCAAATACGCTTTCGTAGGAAAAGCCGTCTGTTATCATTAGAAAGCCCTGCCGCACAGCATTTACACATGGATTCAATAAAAGCTTTCTCTTATTATCCATAAAAAACGGTATCCTGTTATCAGAAAAGGCTGTTTCAAGAATTTTTCTGTAAGTATCCGGAGCTCCTGTAATCACGGCAAAATCCCTGTATCTCAAGCCTTCATTTCTCACTCTGCCATTTATGTATGCTGCCACCGCCTCCGCTTCCCTTATGGGATTGTCAAATGCGGATATCCTTACATTTCCCCTGCTTTCACAGTTTCTTCCTGAATTTCTGAATATGTTTTTCTCAATATAGCTAAGTTCACTATTTTCATTATATCTGAAACTCTTTGGAGCATCTGTCACAATTATGTCATCAGTCATTATAGTTATCTGCCTGTCTGCTGCCAGTGCGTATAATTTATTTATGGTAGTCTTTGACAGATTAAAAAGCTCCTGTTCCTTTATTTCCTTAAAACCTGTAGATGTAAGACCTTTTACCTCCTCGAAAGGTATGGTTACTGTCACCGTAAGCTGCCTTCCAATATCAAGAAGAATGCCTAACAGTTCCTCCTGAACAGGCGTAAACCCTGTAAAGCCGTCAAAAAAAATATCACTGTTTTTTATAAGCACTGATTTTTCTATAACCTGACACAGCTTTTTTAATATCTCCTCTTTAGTAATGTATTTTTCTCCCAAAGCTTCCTTAAACAGTTTATACATGAACCCTATATCCTTAAGCTTCATATCAGTATATGGCTTATCTTTAGTATATTCTGATATTTCATTAAAGCTGTCCAAATCTATGCCATATGAATAAAGCTCTGAAATGGCTGATTTCATCTCCTCCACAAAACCTGCCTGATTTGCCTTTTTCTTATATATGTTAAGCTTATCCTTATTTTCCTCTATAATGCGTTTAAGGATAAGAGTTTTACCTGTATCATCCAGTACTGAAAGATCTGATATACCAAGCTCTTCAAACACTCTGAAAGCAAGCCTGTTAAAGCTGACAATATCTATATTTAATACACCATGATTAGGATGCTTTTCAACTACTGCCTTCTGGGTTGCCATTGTAAACTGCTCAGGAACTACTATAATATAATTTTTCCCGGGATTTTTCACGGCTTCCCTTATGGCTGTCTCAAGAACATACGTTGTTTTTCCATAACCGCTTCCTCCTAATACAAGTTTTATTTCACCTTTGTTTTTCTCCATTGTTTCATACCTTTCTATAATTATTACACTGCTGTCATAGTATTCTCCATTTTGGAACGTTTTACGCGACAGGGCTCATCAATGGCTTTTTTGTCACGCTCATTTTTCATACTAATATTTTATCATATTTACCGTCCAAAAAAAATAGAATATATCAATAAACAAATCGTGCATAGTCTGCACAGAATCGAGGCTGTATGAGTGATAATCCCAAGATAATGGTTTTCCGGCTTAAGGAGCTTATATACACACTTATATTTGTCATACTTGGCATTATATTAATTTTTCTTCTGGTTTATATGTTTTAACATAACGACGACAGTGACACTGCTGACACATCATATACACCCGGTACTTATACATCAGCTATGACAATAGGTAGTATACCGGTTGAAGTGTCCGTTAAGGTGGACTCTGACAGAATAATTGACATTGAATTAACACCGATTGAGGATACCGTGGAAACTGTGTACCCTATGCTTCAATCCTCTCTTGATAATATAAAAGATCAGATAATATCCTCACAAAGTCTTGAGAATATATATCTGACCTCTGACAGTACGTATACATACACTGTGCTGATGGACGCCATCAGCACTGCTTTAGATAAGGCTACCTGTGACTCCGATTAAGGTTTCTCACTGCCTTTTCTGACTTTATTGCAAGCAATACATCAATTGCCACTAAAACCAAACCAAAAATTATGTAGGCTGTATCAGGGTGGGATGACTTTACAAAATCCTTTGATATATTAATCAATGAATATATAACAAAGAAAAGCTGCACTGCCGTATTTGCCCCATAGCTTATTCTGCCTGCAACATACATTTTATCACTCTTTATTATTACCATACATAATGCTGTTAAAAGTACAAGGATACCTGTTATTGTGCCTATAACAAAAATCACATTATATATACCTGAATAAATACTGTTATCACTTAAATCATACTTACTGAAATAATCTATTTCGCCTGCAAAATAATAGGACAGCAAAAAGACTGACAATGAAAAAATATAATAAGATAAACCTATTAATGCCATATATTTTCTTGTATTCTTTTCAGCAGTCATTTTTTCAGGTATATCCTTTGCCAGTTTTTTGCTGTCAAAGTACTTATTTCCATTATAAGCAAATATAAATGTAAGAATACTTGCAGCCTCCACAAGAAAGCTGACTACAAGCTGTATGATAAAAATGGCTGCCGTATAACCATCCTCCCATTCCCTATATGTAGATACTACCGTATCTATAGATATATACAGACTTATAGCTCCCACTATAAAGGCAAGAACAGAAAGCACACGCCTAATGCGTATTGCTCCCTCATACTCGCCCTTTCTTCCCATAAGCGATGATATAAAAAGCAGTATTACAAGAATAATACCTACTACAAAGACTGTATACAGGGCAAATATCTTTTTTTCTCCCTCACCGGACTCATTCATTATGTCTGCTATATATATTCCAAGTCCTGCTATAACAAGAACAAAAATCAGGTTCATAAAATTAAGCAGAGCTGTCATTTTTCCATAATATTCCCTTACGTCCTTTAAATTTATGTTCATTTTTATCCTCTTTTCCATATATATTATTTTTCTACTCTGCAGATATATTTTCCAGCTGCTTTAACCAGAGAGCTGCACATCCGTCACTTGGCATTCTTAAGTCTCCCCTCGGAGAAACGGTTACGCTTCCTACCTTCACTCCGTCAGGAATACATGAACGTTTAAACTGCTGTGAAAAAAATCTTCTGTAAAATACCTTTAACCATTTTAAAATTGTTTTTTTATCATAAATCTGTTCAAAAGCTTTTACTGACATATAATATATCTTTGCAGGCTCGAATCCGAATCTTAATACATTGTATAAAAAGAAATCATGAAGCTCATATGGCCCTACCAGATCTTCCGTCTTCTGAGCTATAGTTCCATCCTTTTCAGGCGGAAGAAGCTCCGGACTTACAGGTGTGGCAAGTACATCATAAAGCACCTTTTTTAAAACATCTTCACCACACGTATCCGCATAATACTGAACAAGATGTCTTACCAGTGTTTTTGGAACAGAGGCATTTACTCCATACATAGACATATGGTCTCCATTGTAGGTTGCCCAGCCAAGTGCCAGTTCTGACATATCGCCTGTACCTATAACCATACCGTTTGTCTCATTTGCAATATCCATAAGAAGATATGTTCTCTGTCTTGCCTGAGCGTTTTCGTAGGTTACATCCTTTATATTTTTATCATGTCCTATATCCTCAAAATGCTTATTTACAGCATCCGCTATGGATATTTCCCTAAAGGAAGCCCCAAGCTTTTGTATAAGTGTAACTGCATTTGTGTAGGTTCTGTCTGTGGTGCCAAAGCCCGGCATGGTGACAGCTATAATTTCCTTTCTGTCCTTCTTTAAAAAATCAAAGGCTTTTACGGTAACAAGAAGTGCCAGCGTTGAATCAAGACCTCCTGAAATGCCCACAACTGCTGTTTGTGCATGTGTATGGACAAGTCTTTTCTTTAATCCCATAGCCTGCAGTGTAAGTATCTCGTCACATCTTTTTTCTCTTTCGTCTGCATTTGACGGTACAAATGGCGCATTATCTATATTTCTTAAAAGAGAATCCTCATCTCTTTCATTTTTTATGGAAAACTTAACTACCCTGTAATCACATACACTGCTTACCTGTATGCTTCCCTCTGACACTCCTGACATATTGTCAGGATATGTGTTCATTCTCCTTCTTTCTGCCACAAGCTTGTCCACATCTATGTCAGCAAATATGGACTGATTTATAAATCTTGTACTTTCTGCCATAAGGCTTCCATTTTCGCAAATAAGGTTATGTCCTGAAAATACCATATCTGTAGTGGACTCTCCCTCTCCTGCTGCTGCATATATATAGCCGCATATAAGCTTGGCAGACTGGCCTGAAACAAGTCCCTTTCTGTACACATCCTTACATACAGTCTCATCACCTGCCGAAAGATTTGCTACAATGGTAGCTCCCGCTATGGTATGGGACACTGAAGGAGGAAGGGGAACCCACAAATCTTCGCATATTTCAACTGCAATTTTCATATTTTCCACATTTTCGCAGTCAAATATTATATTTGTTCCAAAAGGCACAGTATCACCGTTAAACTCTATATCCCTTACTTTTTGAAAACCTCTTGTAAAATGTCTTGCTTCATAAAACTCTGAATAATTTGGAATATTTGTCTTTGGCACTATACCAAGCACTCTGCCATTATATAATACAGCTGCGGCATTATACAGTTTCCCGTCATTCATCATAGGCAAGCCCACAATCACCACTATATTCTTATCAATAATATAATGTGCTATTTTTCCTACAGCAAGTCTTGCCTCCTTAAGCATAACTGACTGTAAAAATAAGTCGCTGCATGTATAGCCCGTAATACACAGTTCCGGAAATACTGCAAGTCTCGTCTCATTTTCTACCGCACTGTCGATACACTTTAAGATTTCCTCTGTATTAAATTCAACATCTGCCACTCTCATATCAGGTGTTATGGCAGCTACCCTGACAAATCCGTAATCCATTATTCACCTCATAACTGCACAAAACCCTGTGCCATATCTAATTTACAGTTCTACACCATTTTGCTTTAAAAGTGCTTTTGCCGTTTCTACGGAATCTACACCTGTCTTATTTTTTATAGGTGCAAATTCCCTTTCCCTTATAACCTCAAATGGCAGACAGCTGTCCATAAGGTGTATCATATCAAGCACAAGTGTTTCAAACTTATATCCGTTTGGACTTTCCGGCTTAATAAGCTGTCCATTTTCATCTATATAAGGAATCTTCTTCTCTACAATATGAAGGGGCATAGACTGTTTCATTATTTTTTCTAATTCCTTAACACTGAAAAGATAATTTAAAATTACCCCATAATTATATGCCGGTTCTCCGTTTTTATCCTTTGCATTCATAAGCTCCTCTGTCAGCTCATAATACTCCACTATGGACGGCTTTCCATCCTCCAGACACATAACTCCCACTTTCTCATCAGGAGCTGCCTTTTTCACTACCTTAGAACCTACGGCACAGCCTTTATTTATAACTGCTCCCACAAAAACAGGGTCAGCCATTCTCTGAAGCACATTGTCCACTGCAAATACATTAAGCCACTCTATTCCTGCTTTTTTTACCTTATCTAACACACCTGACCTGTCCATAGATATAAACCATCCGCCGTTTCCGTTTGGTGATGTGGACATATGGCTTTTTGACTCCATATATATCTTTCCGCTGTAATCTGTAGCCGGTGCCATTTCCTGCTTAAAGAAGGTTACATATTCCTTATTATATCCAAAATAATTTTTTTCTTTAAAGAAACTAATGGTAGCATCATTATTTTTGTCACTGGTCATAACAAAAAGATGTATCCACGCACCTGTTATATTCACAACGTCCATAAGATTATTTATAAGTCTTTCAAATATGTACACATCTTTTGTCTCACCTATATTATACATACCCTTTGGGTCATCAGAACCAAGCCTTGTTCCCATACCGCCTGCAAGAAGTACTGCACCTACTTTTCCAGCCTTTATGGCACTTACTCCTGCATTAAAAAATGTTTCTTTATTTTCTTCTATTTCACTAAGCTGCATAGCTTCAAGTGGTGTTATTATCCCTTTTTCCACACTGCAGCTTCCTTTTTCACATAATTTAAGCATGGAAAAATCAGTTTCTTCTATCTGTGTAAGAAGCTCCTCCTTCTCCCCATCAGATAATTCATCATAATATTTCAACAGATGTATCTGACCATATTTTTCAAGCTTTTTTTTTGCTGTATTTATATCCATTTTATCTCCAATCTGCATATATTTTCAATTAGAACATATCTTT
>CAMENQ010000127.1 GCA_945928585.1 uncultured Roseburia sp.
AATAATGCAAGTGCGTGGGAAGGCTCGAACCTGTCTTTCTTAAATTCTCCTATATGAAGTCCTGCCCTTAATACTTTTATTCCTTTAAGGTCTATTGATTCATCAGGAAGTCTGTATAACTGTTCTCCGAATAAAATCAGTCTTCCCGATAATATGTACTGCTCTATGGTGTTTCTTAAAACCTTTGAGGTAAACTCCTTTAAAGCTTCCATTTGTTTTTTATCAGGCTGCACATCATTATTTTTTTTGTTTTTTCCTTTTTTTAAATTATGGGAGTCTTTTAAACTTATACTATCTGCATTTGAAGCATTTATATCCGGACATTCTGTTTTTATATTTTCTTCTGTAATATCCTGTCCTGAAGATATATTGTTTTTTGAAAGTAATGCAACAAAATGCCCTTCTCCCTTATGTGTATGGGGATACAGTCTCATCTGTTTTTTTAAGCTGAATTCTCTGTGCCTTTCTAAAAAAGCAGTTATTGTATTTTCATTTTCTTCAACAGAAAAGGTACATGTGGAATACACAAGTTCTCCTCCTGTTTTTAACATAAATGCTGCATTGTCAAGTATTTCTGCCTGTCTTTTGGCACACAGCTTTACGTTTTCTATACTCCATTCTTCTATTGCCTCCGGATTTTTTCTGAACATTCCTTCTCCGGAGCATGGCGCATCTGCCAGTATTTTATCAAAATATTCAGGAAATTTTTCTGCCAGAGAGCTGCTGTCTTCATTTGTCACTATGGCATTTGCTATTCCCATACGTTCTATGTTTTGTGATAATATTTTACATCTTGCAGGATGTATTTCATTTGAAACAAGCATTCCTTCCTGTCCCATATAAGCTGCAAGCTGTGTGGATTTTCCTCCCGGAGCGGCACATAAATCAAGTACCTTATCTCCTGCTTCCGGCTTTAAAAGTGCTGCTGCCGACATGGCACTTGGCTCCTGTATATAATAAATGCCTGCCTCATGATAAGGATGCTTTCCCGGATGTGCCGTACCTTCATAATAAAATCCGTCATCAGCCCACTGAACCCTTTGCTTTTCTTCAATACCTGCATTTTTAAGTATTTCATCATACTTTTCCTCAGATACACCTTTTTTCAGCCGGTTTATCCTAAGAGCCTGATATCTGTTATTCATATAGCTGTAGTTAAAGGCTTCCCACTCATCCTTTAAAAGATCCTTCATTCTGTCTTCAAATTCCTTTGGAAGCTTTATAGTCTCTTTTATATCCCTATTTTCCATCTCTGTATTCTCCACATATATCTGCCTTAAGAAAGCTTATAAGTTCTTCATTTTCCAAGCCCATGGCACAACCTACCAGTGTTTTTACATATGCCATCTCTGATGTCATTCCATACACAGGCACAGCCCCTGCCTCTGTCATATCATTTCCTGACACATATGTATTCGCATCCTCATGGCATGGCTCCACAATAACAGGTATATTATGCTCTCTGCATTTATCAAGAAGATATAATATGGAAGCTTGTGTATATGGCTGCTCTTTGTCAGACCTTTCCACACATGCTGTACATGAGTGATAGAGGCCATGAACTACTGCCTTTATTTTATTGTCTATTTTATAGACCGAATAATCCAGTCCCACATAAGGCTTTATATATAATACGCAGCCTGTAATCTCTGATATTTTTTCCAAATCCACTTTTTCTCCGAAATTATTTCCATAACCGGCTCCGTGACTTTCACCCTGACCATCGCTGTAACTGTATCTTTGGATGTTGTTTTTACCATCACTGTAACTGCCTCTTGGGCTGTCAAATTTACCGTCTCCTTGATTATTGTCCTGTATGTCTTTCTTTGCCTTAACTTCTTTTATATATTCTCCTACATTTAATTCGTTTACCCTGACGCAGTCACTGCTGTAAAAATCGTCAAGATAGTCTGCGCACTGCATAAGGTGTGCTCCTTTATGTATATACATCTCTCCGTTCATATTTTCATATGGTACATACACTCCTGCAGGAATACCCTGTCTTATCATATTTACTGCCATACTGAAATTTCTGTTTCCGTTTGCTTTTTCTTCATTTAACGGAAGCTGGCTGCTTACCATACAGACAGGTATATTTTTATCTGACATAATAAGTGACATAAAACAGGCTGTATATGCCAGCGTGTCTGTCCCATGTGCCATAATGACTCCCTGATATCTGTCAAAATCAACTGTTTTCAAATAGTCCTTAAGAGTATTCCACCTGGCTGCTGTCATATTTTCACTTAAGGTATCAAGTATAAGCTTTACCTCAAATTCCGTATCTTTATAAGCAGATGATGATTTTTCAAAATTTTCTATAATAAGTCTTTTTGCTTTAGACATATCTACATCTCTGTTTAAATTTCTGCTGTCACCAAAGGAGCAGATTGTTCCTCCGGTAAGTATAAGTAGTATTGGCTTCATATTTATTTCCTTTCTGCTGCCTGATTTAAAGTCCTACTACAGCATTTACCGTAGCTATGGCTGCAGCTGCCGCCAGTATTGCTATTATGACAGCTCCGATTATAAGTTTTGATTTTTTTATGTTCATATTTTCTCCTTTCACCGCCCAATATCCTGTCTTATTTGATCCGATTCATTCATAATCACTCAAGATTATACTATTTTTTCATCTGTCTGACAACAGAGAAATTTTGACTGACGAATATCTATTCACCAACCGGTCTAAATTTGCTGCAGTCTAAAACTGTTACTGCCACAAATTTACACTGGCATCCATCCTCTTTTTGTGATATTATATTACTGAACATAAGTTCGTCGTAAAAAGAGTTTGTGTCTTCGCACGCTTAACACATGCTTTTTATACTCAGTCAAAGTGTGCAGAAACGAGAAATGCTATGAAACCAACAGAAAGAACATACATCTGCATAGATTTAAAATCTTTTTTTGCCTCCGTGGAATGTGTGGAAAGGGGACTTGACCCTCTGACTACAAACCTTGTAGTGGCAGACCCGGAAAGGACTGACAAGACTATTTGTCTTGCCATTACACCTGCCATGAAAGCTTTAGGCATAAAAAACCGCTGTCGTGTATTTGAAATACCTAAAAATGTATCATATATTATGGCAGAGCCAAGGATGCAGTTGTATCTTGATTATTCTGCCAGAATTTATGGTATTTACCTAAAATATATTTCAAGGGATGATATACACGTTTACTCCATAGATGAGGCTTTTATGGATGTCACTGACTATCTTTCACTGTATCAGATGACCGGGTGTGAGCTTGGAGAAAGGATAATGGCTGACATTTTTAAGGAAACGGGTATTCACGGTGCCTGTGGTGTCGGTACAAATATGTATCTTACAAAGTTAGCCTTAGATATAACAGCAAAACACTCTCCGAATTTTATAGGCTATCTTGACGAGGAGGGATATAAAAAAACGTTATGGCATCACCGTCCCCTCACTGATTTCTGGCGTGTAGGAAGAGGAACGGCTGACAGGCTTGCAGCAAACGGCATATATACCATGTACGATATAGCCCACACCAGTGAAGATTTACTTTATCATCTTTTCGGCATAGATGCAGAGCTTTTAATTGACCACGCATGGGGTATTGAGCCTGTTACCATATCAGACATAAAAGCATACAATTCAAAAACCAACTGTCTTTCAAGCGGTCAGGTGCTTATGTGTGATTATAATTTTGAGGATGGTAAGCTTATAGTTAAGGAAATGATGGATTTGCTTTGTCTTGATATGGTAGAGAAAAAGGTGGTATCCTCCTCCGTTACCCTTCAAGTCGGATATTCAAATGCTCTTCGTATAGAGCATGCAAGAGGCACTGTAAATCTTGATACCGAGACTAATGCTGATATAATTATTATTCCTGCCGTTACTAAGCTTTATGAGCGTATTGTAAATCCTATGTACCCCATACGGCGCATAAACATAACAGTAAATAATGTAATTCCCGAAGAATACAGACAGTACAGCCTTTTTTTCGACAACGAAATGCTTGAAAAAAACAGGAAACTTCAGGAAGCTATGCTTGATATTAAACATAAATTTGGAAAAAATGCCATTCTTAAAGGCATGAATCTACAGAAAAATGCTACGACCATAGAAAGAAACAGACAGATAGGAGGTCATAAAAGTGGAACAAAGAAATAATTATAAGCACCCAAAAATGTCAATAGAAAACAGAGCCAAGCAGTTTGCTCCCTTTTCAGCACTTAAAGGGCTTCCAAAGGAGCTTTCTGCCATGGAAAAAATAACGGTTCCAAGACCTGAACTGTCTGAGGATATGGAAGAGGAGCTAAACAGAACTCTCTCCCTGTTAAAACCCGGCGATATGGCTACGGTTATTTACTTTTCCGGTGATGAATACATTAAGGTCACCGGTATGACAGCACGTATTGATGTAAACTGCCGTATACTTCAAATAGTAGAAAAGAAAATACCCTTTGATGACATATACAGTATAGAAATCTGCTAATTTCCACCACATGCACTGCATTTTCCACTGCCACCGCAGCTTGCGCAGGTTACGGGAACAGTTCCCCCGCCGCATGTGGTACATGGATATACATGTAATCCCATACAATTAGGAAAATCACATTTTCCTTCGTGCTTTATGCTGTTTCCGTTTTCATCACAATAAATACATATTTCTGTCAGAGAGCCATGGCATCTTGGACATGAAACTGCAAAACCCACGCCTCTGAAACCGTTACCTTTACATTCGTCACATTTTCCCGTTCCGCCACATACTGAGCATGCAGGCTGTACGTTTGCTTCTGTTTCAGGTATGGTAGTCTCAATGGAAACAGTCTTTTCAAAATATATTCCTCCCTGCGCATAATTAAATTATTATAGCACATTTATTGTTGATATGTATATATTATCACGTCAATTACCACATATGACATTTGCCTATTTTGGCAATTTTTGTTTTTTGTTTATTTTACATATTCTGCTATGATATAATTAAAACACATTTCATTAGCATTATGAATGTACTTAGGAGGACTCTATGAAATTTACCGATGAAATAAATTCATATATTGAAAAACTGAATTGTACTGCAAAAGAGCTTTCTGAAGCTTCCGGGCTGTCAGCTGCAGTAATAAGCCGCTACCGCACAGGGGAAAGAGAACCGGGTTCTGACAGTGAACAGCTACAGAAGCTTGCATATGGAATTGAAAAGATAGCAGTAATAAAAGGAATTTCCAATATAGCGGCCGACGAAGTATTCTCTGTGCTCAAAGCTTCCTTAAACGAAAAAAATGATGATTATAAATGCTTTGTATCAAATTTTGATGCACTTATTGCTGCTCTTGATATAAATATGAAATCACTTGCACAGGCTGCTAATTTTGATGTTTCATACCTTTACCGTGTCCGCTCCGGTCAGAGAAAACCAAATGATTTAGATTATTTCCGCAACAGCTTTTGCAATTATGTGGCAACTCACCATAATTCTTTTGCAGATAAAGAAAAAGCTGCAAAAATAATAGGATGTACGGTAGAGGAAATCCCGGACAATGACACTTATATAATTAAGCTTCAAAAATGGCTGTATCATAACTCTTCCGATGATATTTCTGACTGTATGGGGGATTTTCTTAAAAAGTTGGATGAGTTTAACTTAGATGAATATATACGTGCTATCCACTTTGACGAGTTGAAAGTACCATCTATGCCGTTTCGTCTGCCTACTTCCAAAACTTATTATGGCATCGAAGAAATGCGAAAAGGCGAACTTGATTTTTTCAAATCCACAGTCCTTTCTAAATCGCAGGAACCGATTTTTATGTGCAGCGATATGCCTATGGATGATATGGCAGAAGATATGGACTTTAACCGCAAATGGATGTTTGCCATTGCAATGTCACTAAAAAAAGGTCTGCACCTTAATATAATTCACCATATTGACAGACCATTCCACGAAATGATGCTTGGTCTTGAAAGCTGGATACCTATTTACATGACAGGCCAGATTTCACCATATCATCTTCCAAATATATCCACAAATATATATCATCATTTTAATTATGTTTCCGGAAGTGTGGCACTTACCGGTGAATGTATAAACGGATATCACAAAAACGGAAAATATTATTTGACAAATAATAAAGAGGAAGTGGCATATTATAAGCAGAAGGCTGCCGATTTACTTTCAAAGGCCCAGCCTCTTATGGAGATTTTCAATGCTTCCTCAGAAAATCTTTTTAAAGAATTTCTGGCTTCCAATTTCAAAGAAATCGGAAGTTTCCGAAACATTTTATCGGCCCCTCCGATTTATACCATATCAGCTGAATTACTTGCAAGGATACTGGAACGCTCAAGCCTGTCTCAGGATGAAAAAAATAAAATAATAAACTATGCAAAGCAGCAGAAAGCATTGACTGGAGAATTATTACAAAACAATCCTGTTCTTGACGAAATAACAATGTTATCTCCTGAGGAGTTTAATCTGTATCCTGTCCATCTTTCCCTTTCAGGTGCTTTTATTGAGGCAGATATTCCTTATACATATGATGAATATTTAACTCATATTGAGCTTACAAAAAAATTTGCCGAAGATCATACGAATTACAAAATCGTTACATCGTCAGTCCATGCCTTCCGCAATATTCAAATACATATACTGGAAGGAAAATATGTAATGATTTCTAAAGAAAAAACACCTGTTATTCATTTTGTAATCAGGCATCCGAAAATGGTAAATGCACTGGAGCATTTTATTGCACCTGTTATTGAGGATTAATAAGAGGCAACCGCAATATGATGGGGCTTCCTCTTAGGAAACTCTTATACTGTACCGGAGTGCCTTATGGCTATATGATATTCTAAAGCTGGAGGAGCTGTTAGTGATTTATCAATATAATAGAGCGGTGCACTTAGCGTAGGTCAACTGTCTGAGAAACAGGCTTCTTTTTAGCCTGTTTCGAGTTTTGACCG
>CAMENQ010000128.1 GCA_945928585.1 uncultured Roseburia sp.
TACCAGTATATTACGTGCCTCCATATCACCACCCTTAAGGCGGCTTAAAAGCTTTTTTTCCTCAATGGTCCTACGGGGCTCTTTAAATGCCTTCAATGATACACCCTGACGGCACATAAACCGAAGCTGAAAGGTTATTATATAATATGAAGAAAAAGGAATTTAGGTGCCTTTCCAAATAAAATATTGTTTACATTAATGAAAGCTTGTGGTAAATTGTAATTGGTTTTTATGACTGATATTATTTGGATAAAATGAGAGAGGTAGTATATGGTAAAACTGATTTGCAGTGATATAGATGGAACACTGGTAAAGGATGGAACATTTGAATTGAATACGGCATATTATGATGAGATAAGGCGTTTAAAGGAAAAAAACATATATTTCTGTGCTGCATCAGGAAGACCATATTCCAGTATAAAAAAACTGTTTGCACCGGTTATAGATGATATATATGTTATTTGTGATAACGGAGCATGTGTGATAGTGGAAGGAAAACCGGTATATATGGAGAGCATTGACAGGGAAACATCCATAAAGATTATTGGAGAAATAGAAAATATAGAGGAGTGTCATACATATGTATCCTGTGTAAACAGGGGATATGTGGATAAAAATGCTATGGAATTGTATGACTGGCTGGTAAATGGATACAGAATAGATATGGAACTTATAGAAAAAATGCCACAGGATTTGCCGGAGGATGATCCTATTCTTTGTATAGAAATGTATCATAAATCTGAGGCTGAAAAAAAGGCGGTTGAAAATGGCATAGTAGAACGATGGGGAAGAGAGAAAGGTTTAAGGATAGGCTGCGCAGGAAAACAGTGGATGCATATAAATAATAAGGGAGCAGATAAAGGACAGTCATTAAAGCGTCTGGCAGAGATAATTGGTGTAACATATGATGAAATTATGGTATTCGGAGATAACATAAATGACCTTGGAATGCTTGCAGCAGGCCGTTACAGCTATGCAATAGGCAATGCAAGGCAGGAGGTTATGGCAGCAGCAAAATATGTGGCAGATACAAATATAAATGACGGAGTGCTTAAAGTAATTAGGACATTGTAAAATTATAAAAATTAGTATATACTAAACATATGTGAAAGGAAATGAATGCCATATGAAACAGACAAGCTGTGATTATTGCAGTAATTATATATATGATGAGGATTACGAGGATTACCGTTGTATGATTAATCTTGACGAGGATGAGGCAGTAAGGCTTATGTGTGATGCAAGCTATAATTGTCCGTATTTTCAAATGGATGATGAATATAAGATAGTCAGAAAACAGATGTAGCCTTAAGCCTGGAAGGAGAAACGTATGAAAAGTCAGGTAAATTTTGTGTACGATATAAATGATGATCCGCAGGATGAAATAAAGCACTGGCTCTTTCTGGAAAACGTCAGACTGCAGCAGGAAAGACAGGAATTGACAGAGGAGAGGCAAAAGCTTACAAAAGAAAAAAACACATTTGAAAAAGAAAAGAAGAGTTATCAGTCTGCCCTGGACATACAGGAAAAGAGACTTTCAAAGCAAAAGGAGCTTTTTGAAAAACAGTGGCAGATAATGGAAAATGAGCTTAGACGAATAGCAAAGGATAAGGCAGCTATAGAGAGAGACAGGGAAAATCTAAAAAAGCTTCAGGCGCAGGCAAGAAATACGGCATATATGAGTGAAAGCCGCTTCTTTGCAGGTATTTCCAGCCAGGTGGGACTCAAAAAAAGATACAGGGAGCTTTTAAAAATATATCATCCTGATAATGAAGGCGGAGATGATGCCACTGTGCTTCTTATTAATCAGGAATACAAAAATTTAAAGAGAAAATACGGTATTGACTAAAATAAAATTAAATGATATTATGAAAAAAATCATCAATCAAAAGCAGGGCTATGCCCTGCTTTTTTGCGTGGCTGTAAAGAAAGGAGTCTGTAATATGTTTTGTAAAATCCATAGTGCAGCCATCAGAGGTATAGAAATGCTTCCTGTTGAGATAGAAGTAGATGTAAGTGATGGTCTGCCAATGCTTGATATGGTCGGTTTATTAAATTCGGAGGTAAGGGAAGCAAAAGAAAGAGTGCGTACTGCCATAAAAAATATGGGAGAAACTATTCCGCCAAAAAGGATAACCATAAATTTATCACCGGCAGGTGTAAGAAAAGAGGGAAGCGGTTTTGATCTGCCTATAGGAATAGGCATACTTACGGCTGCAGGTATCATTAAACCGGTATTTAATATGGAAAAAACAATAGTGACAGGAGAATTAAGTCTTGACGGAAAACTGAAGGGAATAAGAGGAATACTTGCAATAGCTTCATCTGCAAAGGAAAATGGCTATGAACGAATTATTGTTCCTGAGGAAAATGCAGAAGAGGCAGCTGTAGTTGAAGGGATAGAGGTTATAGCTGCAAAAGATTTAAAGGAGTGCAGTGATGTCATAAATGGCTGGATCGATGGAAAAATAGTGAAAAATACCATTAA
Organism: uncultured Roseburia sp.; assembly: GCA_945928585.1. GTDB lineage: Bacteria > Bacillota > Clostridia > Lachnospirales > Lachnospiraceae > CAG-303. The sequence goes on from CAMENQ010000128.1 coordinate 2,489, forward strand.
TTTAAAAAAAGAAAATATATATAATGAAAATCAAAGAGAGGATTTTTCGGATGTAAACGGTCAGGAGGCTTTAAAAAGAGGGGCACTTATAGCAGCAGCAGGTAAACATAATATATTGTTTATCGGACCGCCCGGCAGTGGGAAAACCATGGTTGCCTCGCGTATTGCAGGCATTCTTCCTGCACCGGAGCCGGAAGAATGCATAGAAATAACAAAAATACATAGTATAGCAGGGGAATTAAAGGGCAACAGCTTTATAAAAAAAAGACCATTTAGAAGTCCTCACCATACAATAACAGCCGGAGCCATGGCAGGAGGCGGATTAAATGTAAAGCCGGGAGAGCTGACACTGGCACACAGAGGTGTATTGTTTTTAGATGAACTGGCAGAATTTAAAAGAGAGTCAATTGAGGTGTTAAGGCAGCCTATGGAAAGCAAAAGCATTTCAATAACAAGAACCAGTGGAACATATGTGTTTCCTGCGGATTTTATGCTTGTGGCAGCAACAAATCCATGCAGGTGCGGCTATTATCCTGACCGAAGTAGATGCAGTTGTACTGAAAATGAAGTGAAAAAATATATAGGCAAAATAAGCGGACCTCTTTTAAACAGAATTGATATAATGATAAGCTCACCTGTTATGAAAATAAGCGAATTGCAGAAAAAAAGGACAAATGAAACATCAGCTGAAATGAGAAAAAAGGTAGAGGCAGTAAGACTTATACAATCAGAAAGGTATAAGGGAACAGGTATAACTTTTAATGGAGACCTGTCACCTGCTGAGATAAAAAAATACTGTTATTTGGGGGAGGAGGAAAAAATATTTTTAAGAAATGTATTAGAAACAATGGGTGTAAGCACTAGAACATATTATAAAATTATAAGAGTATCAAGGACAATAGCAGATTTAGACGGTGCGTTGAATATAGGAAAAAGACATTTGGCTGAAGCAATAGGTTACAGGTCTGTGATAGAGAAAGGATAGAAATATAAAAAATGGAAGATAAGAAATTGTCGGATAAAAAAGAAATAAATAATGAACAAAGAAATTACAGATTGTGGTTTCATTGTACTGAGGCTATAAACTTACCGAAAAAAAAAAAACTTTTGGAATTTTTTAAATCTACAGAGGAAATATATAAATGTAGTGCAAAAAGACTGATGTTGTCAGAAATTTTATCAGAGGAAGAAGTAAATCGTCTTATACATTCAAAAAACACTATAGATATTGAAGCTCAGCTTGAATATATGGAGAAAAATAATGTATCTGTTATTTTTGAAGATGACAGAGATTATCCGGAAAAGTTAAAAAACATTAGTAACCCGCCATATTGCCTGTTTGTAAAGGGAAGACTTCCAAAAGAAAAAAAGACAGTGGCAGTGGTAGGTGCAAGAGGGTGTACAAATTATGGAAGGCAGCTTGCGAAAAAAATAGGCAGTGATATGGCAAAGCAGGGTGTGGGTGTTATTGGAGGCATGGCAAGGGGAATAGATACCTATGGACACAGAGGAGCATTGGAAGCAGGAGGAAATTCCTATGCAGTACTGGGCTGTGGAGTGGATATATGCTATCCGTATGAAAATATAGAAATATATGAGGAAATGAAAGAAAAAGGCGGAGTCATATCTGAATTTCCACTAGGCTGTCAGCCTAAAAGCTGGAATTTTCCTGTCAGGAACAGAATAATAAGCGGATTATCTGATTTGGTAATTGTGGTAGAGGCGAGAAGAAAAAGCGGCTCGCTTATAACTGCAGAGTATGCTTTGAGTCAGGGAATTGATGTTATGGCTGTGCCGGGAAGAACGACGGACGTTTTAAGCGAGGGCTGTAACAGTCTGATAAAAGATGGTGCGTATGTATATACTTCTACGGAAGATATAAATGATATACTGAAAATCAAAAATGTGAAAAAAAGTGAAATTTTAGTTAAGGTACTTGAAAAAGATTTTGAGGTGGTGTATAGTAAAACGGATTTGGTGCCTGTTTCCTTACAGGAACTGGCAGATAAAACAGGCTTTGACACAGGAAAAACTCTTGAAATTTTAGTGAAGCTTCAGCTTGAAGGACTTATATGTGAGCCTGCGAAAAACTATTATGCGAGAAAAAGCATATGAAACCAAATGAGTGATATTGTATATGAAATGGAGAATATAAATGGCTAAGAATCTTGTGATACTGGAGTCTCCTGCAAAGGTAAAAACAGTAAAAAAAATATTAGGCTCAAATTATGAAGTTGTTGCGTCAAACGGACATGTAAGAGATATGCCGAAAAGTACTATGGGCATTGATTTTGACAATGATTATGAACCAAAATATATAACCATAAGAGGTAAGGGGGATAAGCTTGCTGAACTTAGAAAACTTGTTAAAAAAGCTGACAAGGTATACCTTGCAACTGACCCTGACCGTGAGGGAGAAGCTATAGCGTGGCATTTGACACAGGCATTAAAGCTTGATGACAAGAAGGCAGTCAGAATCACATTTAATGAGATTACAAAAAATGCCGTAAAAGAATCACTGAAAAATCCAAGAGGAATAAATATGGATTTAGTGGATGCACAGCAGGCAAGACGTGTTCTTGACAGAATGGTAGGCTACAGTATTAGTCCGGTACTCTGGGCAAAGGTTAAAAGAGGCTTAAGTGCCGGACGTGTCCAGTCAGTTGCTCTTCGTATGATATGTGACAGAGAAGATGAGATAAATGCATTTATTCCAGAAGAGTATTGGACACTTGAAGCTATGTTAAAAGTTAAAGGGGAAAGAAAATCACTTACGGCAAAATTTTACGGAGATAAATCCGGAAAAATAAATGTAAAATCCAAAGAAGAAATGGATGAAATTACTAAGAAAATTAAAAAAGGTAAATTCGTTGTAAAGGATATAAAGACAGGTGAAAGAATAAAGAAATCACCACTGCCGTTTACTACAAGTACCTTGCAGCAGGAAGCTTCAAAGGCACTTAATTTTTCAACACAAAAAACCATGCGTATAGCACAGCAGCTTTACGAAGGTGTGGATATAAGCGGAATGGGAACTATAGGTATTATCACATATTTAAGAACTGATTCCGTAAGAATATCAGATGAGGCAGACAGTGCTGCAAGAACTTATATAAGTAAGACGTATGGTGAAGATTACACGTCAGATACACAGACAAAAAAGAAAAGCAACGGAAAAATACAGGACGCACATGAAGCCATAAGACCTACAAATGTAGAACTTACACCTGTTATGTTAAAGGAAAATTTATCAAGAGACCAGTTCAGACTCTATCAGCTTATATGGAAAAGATTTGTGGCCAGCAGGATGGCAGAGGCAAAATATGAGACTACTTCCATAAAACTTGATGCATCAGGATATATATTTACCGTATCTACATCTAAGCTTGCATTTGATGGATTTATGTCAGTGTATGTGGAAGAAGACGATAAAGAAAAAGAAGCAGCCAATATGCTTTTGGGAAAGATAACAAAAGATACGGAGCTTACTTTGGAAGAATTAAATGAAAGCCAGCATTTCACACAGCCTCCTGCACATTTTACTGAGGCGGCTATGGTAAAGGCGTTAGAGGAACAGGGCATAGGAAGACCTAGTACCTATGCTACAACTATTACTACTATTATACAGAGACGATATGTTGCAAAAGAAAATAAAAATCTTTATGTGACAGAACTTGGTGAGGCTGTAAATAATATAATGAAGGAAGCCTTTACAGTTATAGTGGATACAAGCTTTACGGCTAACCTTGAGTCACTTCTTGATATGGTGGAAGAAGGAAACGTCCAGTGGAAAACTGTAGTAAGAAATTTTTATCCTGATTTAGAAATAGCAGTAAAAAATGCTGAAAAAGAGTTGGAAAAAATTGAAATCAGAGACGAAGAGACAGATGTTGTCTGTGATGTATGTGGCAGAAATATGGTAATAAAATACGGACCTCATGGAAAATTTCTTGCTTGTCCGGGATTTCCTGAATGCAGAAACACAAAGCCGTATTATGAAAAGATAGGTATAAGCTGTCCGATGTGCGGTAAAGATGTAGTGATTAAGAAAACGAAAAAGGGCAGAAAATATTACGGATGCGAAAATAATCCGGAATGTGAATTTATGTCGTGGCAGAAGCCGTCAGATAAAAAGTGTCCTGAATGTGGAAAATATATGCTTGAAAAGGGGAATAAGCTTGTATGTTCAGACGAGCAGTGTGGATATGTAGAAACCAAAAACGAAATGGTAAAAAATTGACACAATTTATTTAATTGAATGAAAAATTACTTAAATTGTGAAAAACAAGACTTGTTTGTTGTGAAAAATTGTGTTATTATAAAAAATAACATAAGTTTACGCACTATTTGGAAAGGGTTTTTATGGAGGTGCCACAATGAGTGTACAATTACTTGACAAAACAAGAAAAATTAATAAGCTGTTACATAACAGTAACAG
>CAMENQ010000129.1 GCA_945928585.1 uncultured Roseburia sp.
CCTATTACTGCAATAAAGCCGAAAAATAATACAAATGTTTTTATTCTTCTGGTGCCGGTAAAACCTCTTATGGCATCTATTATAAAGAATATGTACATTGCTCCAAACCATACAAGCATAGAAATGAAAAATGCCATTATAACCCATTCATCCTTACCGCTTCCTTTTGAAAGCAAAGTTATTGTATTATCATTGGTAATTGATTCTATGCTGTACTTTATGGAAGAAGCACCTATAAATACTGCATCTGCCACCATTGCAATAGCAACAGCTATTCCTTTAAGAACTGACACTGTCCTGTCATTTGTAAAGGCATAAACAATAAGTATAATTGATGTAATCGAGAGCTCAATCAGTCTAACAACATCCTGAATCTCTGATACATCATCGAGCATTTCAAATACTGATGCAGCTATTGTCAGTAACGCAAATAATACTGATAATATTGAAAATGCAATAATGTTTTTCTTTTCTTTTATAGCTGATACCGGCTGTTGCATCTGAACATACTGAGGATTATTGTATGGAACAAATGATGCACCGTTTCCGCCGTTTATGGCAGCTGTCTGCTTTGGTATCTCCCTTTCAGCTGTAGTGTCAGGCACAGGCTGAACCATAATATTTACCGGTACAACCTCCTCATCTGGAGATTTAACAGGCTGCTGTGTGACATTTGCCACAGACTGGTTTTCATTGTTAAAGGTACTTACCTGTGACTCAGGTCTGATGACCGGTTCAGCCTCCGGTATCTGTGTCACTTCTTCTTTATAAAGCTTAAATCCGCAGTTAGTACAAAAAACTGCATTTTCATCTACCTGGTTACCACAATTTGTGCAAAACATACTTTTTACCTCTTTTCTTTTGATTCTATTCTGTTATTGGAACAGTAGTTTCACTATCCGATGTTATTATTTCCGTGGCTGATGATGTATTAACAGCCGGAGTTTCTGTAGTTTCAGATGTAGTTATTTCTGTAGCTTCTGACGTTGTAATCTCTGTAGTGTCACTTTCATCCGATGTTTGTTCTGTTTCAGGTGTGGTGCTGTCAATTTCTTTCTTAGTTGTCGATTCACTTTCTACTGTTGTAGTCTCTTTTTCTGAAGATGTTTCCTTCTCTGGTTTGGTAGTTTCATCCACAGGTTTTGTAGTACTGCTGTCATCTGTTGTTTCTTTTTCCGTAGTTTGTGATGGTATATATGTGTTTGCGTTTTTAATGGTCTCTACCTTATTTCCCACATACACGGTAATATAATCAACATAAACATTTGATGATTCCTTGACAATAAATCCTCCTGTTACAGTTTCGCCCTGTGGAATTTTCCTGTTATCATTAAAAGGGTTGATAACCAGTTTCTTATATCCTTCCTTAAACGTATAATTCCAGCTGTCAACAAGTGTATATGGCTTAGACATATCAAGAACAACTGCCCATCCGTCTATGTCTTCATCTGAAACATTTGTTACTTCAAGGTTATATTGGATGAAATATTCACCATCATTAGTCCAGCTGTTTTTCACTGAAATCTTTGCTGAAAGCCGGCTTGCTCTTGATACAACATTTGTAGTGGCGTTCTCATCTATTTTTGTTGAGAACTGCTCCTCTACTTTAACTGTTGTTTCTTTCTCTGCATTAGAAGTCGTCTGTATCACGGTTGTTGCTGACTCTGTATTTTTTTTCTCACCTGTTACCATCAGTTCATTGTTTACTTCGCCGTCACGACTTATAATAATTGCAATTATCACAATCATAAGAACAAATGCTATGACTCCTGCAATAAACATACTTAAATTAAGTCTGCTTTCTGTTATTTTTGACCATATTTTCTTTATGTTTTCCTTAAATTTATTCATCTTCCGCCTCCTTAATTCTGTAATGCATTTACAATATTTTCAAAATGCATTGAATGTGATGCTTTTACAAGCACTGTATCTCCCTCTCTCATAATGTTATCCTTCTGTTTTAAAAATTCTTCTGTTTCAGTAAAATAATATGCTTCCTTTGTGTTATCTGCTTCAATAAGCCCTTCATATGTATTTCTGCTTAAAACTCCGATGAACACTGCACATTGTATTTCCTTTCCCGCAAGATGCTTTCCCACATCATAATGCAGTTTTCTTTCGTTGTCACCAAGTTCAAACATATCTCCTAACACCGCCACTTTTCGGCCTGTTCCATACTCAAGTACATCTATGGAAGATTTGGTTGAAACGGGATTTGCATTATAACAGTCATCAATAATGGTAATTTTGCCATTTCGTATTATATTTAATCTGCCGCCTACATTTTCAAGTTTTTCTATGCCTGCTTTTATTTCGTCTGTATTCAGTCCCAGAACAAGACCTACGGCAGCAGCAGCCATGGCATTATAAATCATATGCTTTCCCGGTATTGAAATATGCACAGGTATGGTTCCATTTTTTGTAACAATACTGCACTCCGAACCCTCTATGCCTAAAAGCTTTATGTTTTCAGCATAAATACCCTGTTCTTTTTCTATTCCGTAAAAAACTATGTCATTTTCATTTTGAGACTTTAATCCTGCCAGTTTATCGTCATCTCCGTTTAATACAGTGTAATAATGCTCCCCTGCATAATTGAAAATCTCTGTTTTTGCCTTGAGTATTCCGTCTCTTGAACCAAGATTTTCCAGATGACATAAACCTATGTTTGTAATCACACACACATCAGGTCTTGCAATCTTTGTAAGTCTGGTCATTTCTCCAAAATCACTTATACCCATTTCAAGTACAGCTACCTGATGAGAATCTCTTATGTTAAATACCGTAAGCGGAAGTCCAATCTCGTTATTAAAATTTCCCTCGGTTTTAAGTACATTATACTTTTCAGATAAAACTGATGCAATAAATTCCTTTGTGCTTGTTTTTCCTACGCTTCCCGTTATGCCGACAACCTTTATGTCAAGAATGCTTCTGTAATATTCAGCCAGATGTTTTAACGCCTCCGTAGAAGACTTTACAAGAATATATGGCTTTTCTGTTTCCAGCTTTTTCTCTGAAATAGCAACTCTTGCTCCTTTTTCAAATACCTGTGGTATAAAGTCGTGTCCGTCAACGCGCTCACCTTTAATGGCAACAAACAGATAATTTTTTTCTATTTTTCTTGAATCTATTACTACTCCGTCTATCTCACAGCCGTCGTCATTCTCACCATTATACAGTTTTCCGTCTACTGCGGCTGCTATATTTTTTAAATTTAAACCCTTCATAATCTGCCTCCAAATTGTACTTTTTATGATTTTATCAATTTTATGTACAATTTTAATTAATTATATTTTTTTAATGACACATTTATCAGATGACGGCACAGTTCCTGAAAACTCATACCCTCTACTGCAGCCTCCTGTGGAAGAAGACTGGTAGGTGTCATCCCCGGAAGCGTATTTGCCTCAAGACAATAACAGTTATAATCTTTATCCGTAAGTATATCAATTCTACAGTAAACTGAAAGACCAAGTGCTTTTGCCGCAAGATACGCTGCATGCTGCATTCTTTCAGTAACCTCCTTTGGAAGCTCAGCAGGACATTTATCTATTGTTGCTCCTGCCTTATACTTGTTTTCATAGTCATAAAAGCCTTCCTTAGGAATAATTTCAATAATAGGCAATGGTTTATAATCTACCACTCCTACTGAAAATTCCCTGCCTTCAATATATCTTTCTACTACTACCTGATTCTCAAGGTTAAATGCTTTTTCCAATGCTTCATTATATTCATTGTCATTATGAACTATATATACACCTATGCTTGAGCCGCCGCAATTTGTCTTTACGACTATTGGATATTCAAGACCATACTTTTTTATGTCCTTGTTTAAATCATTTTTCTTTAATGAAAAGCTTTCTGCCACAGGCACACCCTGCACTTTAAACATCTCCTTTGTCACTGCCTTATTCATAGCCATGGCACTTCCGAGATAATCAGAACCTGTGTATTTTATTCCCATAAGGTCAAAGGCTGCCTGAACTCTGCCGTCTTCACCATTTGCACCATGAAGTGCAAGAAATACAATGTCTGCTTTTTTACATGACTCCAAAACATTTGGACCAAAAAAATCTTTTCTGCTTTTTTTTAGTGTTTCAAAATCCTTTGAATGTTCTTTTATATAATCAAGTTCAGAAGCTATTGTATAATTTGTATCCTCAAATGCCTTCAATGCATCAAAGCTCTCGTGACCTATAAATGCATCCAAAAGTATGGCATTGTCCCCCGTTTCTCTTAATGCTTTGCACACCTGTTCTCCTGTTACAAGTGATACCGCCCTCTCAGTGCTGGTACCTCCGCACAATACTACAATGTTCATAATGCTCCTCATTTCTATGTCTATTTTCATAATGTATGTGTCAGCTTATATAATATTCTCTGTTTTACTGATTTAAGTTCCTATATTGTGGCACTGTTATATTTTACAAAACTTATAGTCAAAAAACAATACTTTTATATAAAAAAGTCTCGCCAGGCAGCGAGACTTATAAATTCGCATTCGCGAATTTTTATTTTCTCAATTCCGCGCTGCTACTTTAGCAATTTCCTATTATATAAAAACCTATAAATTAAGCATAAAATGATGTGTCATATATTTTTCAAGCTTATTTTCCATCAGCTGTAAAGCTACCTCGTTTATATCCTTTTTGTTTTCCTCAACATAAGAAGCTGCGTCTGACGCATCCTTTAATGTACCGGCATCTGAAAAAATATCACCTATTTTAAAATCCATATCACCGCTCTGTCTTATGCCGAAAAAATCTCCCGGACCTCTGAGTTTTAAATCCCATGCAGCTATTTCAAAACCGTTATTCGATTTGTTAAGTATGTCAAGCCTTTCCTTTATTTCAGGCTTGTCCACGCTGCATATAAAAATACAGTATGACTGAAAATCTCCTCTTCCGACTCTTCCCCTTAACTGATGAAGTGATGCAAGTCCAAATCTTTCAGCATTTTCTACCAGCATGACAGTACTGTTTGGAACATTTACGCCAACCTCTATAACTGTAGTCGACACAAGTATCTGTATTTTATTTGCAGCAAATTCCTCCATTATCTGATTTTTCTGCTGTGGCTTCATTTTTCCGTGAAGATATTCTATCCTTATATCCTTTGGAAGATTTTCCCTCAGTATATCTGTATAACTTACTACATCTGTGGCGTCAAGACTTTCATTTTCTTCTATCATAGGACAGATACAGTAGCACTGTCGTCCCTCTCTTACCTGTTTTTCCATAAATTTGTAAGCATTCGTCCGGTAATCCTTTCCTACCACACAGTTCTTTATAGGTCTTCTTCCCTGTGGAAGCTCATCAATGACAGAAATGTCCAAATCTCCATACAGAATAATCGCAAGAGTTCTTGGTATAGGTGTGGCACTCATAACTATAATATGCGGAAACATTCCCTTTTTGGCAAGCATTTCCCTCTGCCTTACACCAAATCTGTGCTGCTCGTCAGTAATTACAAGTGCAAGGTTTTTATATTGTACCTTTTCCTGTATAAGAGCGTGGGTGCCTATTATTATCTGAACCTCTCCGGCTGATATTTTCTCATATGCTGCTTTTTTCTCCTTTGCAGTCATACTGCCGTTTAAAAGCACCACTCCTACATTTATACAGTATTTTTCAAACATTTCCTTTATATTTTCATAATGCTGGACTGCAAGAACCTCCGTTGGAGCCATCATTGCTCCCTGATAACCGTTATATGCTGCATCAAGAAGTGCTGCCAATGCAACAATGGTTTTTCCTGAACCTACATCTCCCTGTATAAGTCTGTTCATTACCCTTTCTGCCTGAAAATCCTGTCTTATTTCATTAATCACTTTTTTTTGCGCATTTGTAAGACTATATGGCAATGAACTGATAAATTCATTTGTTTTACAGGAAGCATTAAGTTTATAACTATTTTTTATTACACTGTCTTTTTCCTTAAATCTTTTTAGTGCAACAATAAAAAGGAAAAATTCATTAAATGCAAGTCTTCTTCTTGCCTCATTCATTTCTTCAAAATCTTTAGGAAAATGAATTTTTCTGACAGCCTCATCATAAAACATAAGTGAATATTTTTCACGTATCTCCTTGGGAAGAAACTCATACCCCTGATAGCCTCCGTCAAGAACCTGCTTAACAGACTTTGTTACAAGGTTGTTTGTAAGTCCTTCCGTCAGTCTGTATATTGGCTGCATTGCACCAAGCTTTTTATCATAATCGGAAAGTCCGAAGATTTCAGGCTGCTCCAGTACAATGTCACCCTCTGATGCACCTTTTTTCTTAAATGTATTTTTTGATATTCTTCCTCTGAATATAAAATGCATTCCTATCTTAAATCTGCTTTTCAGGAAAGGCATATTGTACCATTTTATTGTTATAAGGTCTCCATTTGAATCCTTACCGTTTACAACAAGTATAGTTAATTTTCCTGCCTGCCTTAAAGACGGAGATGACACTATCATACACTTAAACGCGGCAACGGCCTCATTATCAAGGTCTTTAACAGTAACAGGCTGCTTATATTCATCATAATTTCTCGGATAATACTCAAGAAGCTCCTCTGTAGTATACACTCCAAGCTTATTAAACAATTTTTCAGTTTTTTCACCTATTCCCTTTACTTCCCTAATATTCAAAACACTGCCTCCCACATAATCAAATAACATGAGCCTGTCACAACCCAAAACACCATCATATTCCAAAAACATCCGCTATTTATTAATAATTCTAACACCCATAAGCTGTAATTGTTTATATCAATAATACAGCTATGCACCAGGCTCAGGTCACCCTCATAAAAGCTAACCCACTCTAGCGCATAGCTGTATTACACTATCAAATCAAAACGCAACAACATAAATCCATTAAATAAATCGGTTACACAAATTAGCTCACTAAAAAATCACGAATGCAAATTTATA
>CAMENQ010000130.1 GCA_945928585.1 uncultured Roseburia sp.
ATCAATTTTATGCCAGATTTATTTACATTAAATACTGTATTTAACTGAAGATACAAAAAATTGTCATAATAGCTTTCATTATCTGTATACACATTTACGGAATATAAAATGCCTGCATCATCATTCTTAAAAAATTCAAAGTCATTATCACTTATAAGAAATCTTGTCATTCCTATCATCGATGAGCCAAACATAGCATCCTTCATAGTTCCTTTAACAATAAAAGTTTTTGTTTTTTCTCCGTCAGTTATCTCTATTGTATTTCCCACAGAAAAATCATTTTCAACGGAATTTGCTACCTCTGCAGTCACATATATCTCTCCGTCATTTATATGTGTTATCTCATTATCATTTTTGTCAAATACCTTTGTTTTTCCCGCAAGAGTCGATATGCAGCTTGTATTGGCATAATCTAACTTTTCACCGTCTACAAGTACTGTGTTTGGATTTATCTGTATAAGTTCAGTTATTCCATATTCGCTGTCATTATCAGCAGCAAATTCCCCATATCGTTCCAGTTCTTCTTTATCCATTGTGACAAACCAGTAATCCGGCACATTTGCTTTTTCAAAATAACCATCCACTGCGGTTGTAACAGAAATCATATTGTTTACGCTGCTTGCTACAAACATTGCCGCCAGTATAATAAATAAAAGAAGAATAACATTCATTGTTTTTTTTCTTTTTAAATCCTTTTTAAGTATTCTTAAATACATGTTGCTTTGTCTCCTTTTTTATTTAAAGTGCTTTGCAAATCCTTTATGGGATGATTATAACATGGGAATTATTAAATAATCCTTAAATGATTGAATACTGACTAATATTATATTATACTTGATTTAGGAGCCGATGGGGCGATTTTGCCAGTTGCCGGATACTTCAGAAGGGAGCTGGTGCTAATGGTTACATATAGCGATTTATTTACTTTTGTAATTATGCTTTGTGCTATAATAACTCTTGTTACTCATAAAAACCATAAAAAATAGTGCCCTCGTCCTGGTAAGATAAGGCACTATTTTTTATTGCAATCTTTACCGGCGGCTAGGTACCATCTAGCTATCGGCTCTCTTGTTAAATATATTATAAAAAGTTCAGCATCATTTGTCAATTACTAAATACTGATTAAATAACAGTTCAGCCCCGGTTTAAAGGGCAGTTATCCGGCCGAGGCTGAACTGTTACACAGCTTTTAATCAACCACTGCCTTCTTCATCCACTTCCCGCTCTTAAGTCTCCACAGATTTGCCGCAGATCTTGCTGCCCAGTCAATTGTCATGGCTATCCATACTCCTAACACTCCCAATCCGAGATAACCACCTATAAGATATGCCAGTCCTATTCTGAATACCCACATTATAACAATTGACGAAATCATAACAAATTTTACATCTCCCGAAGCCCTTAAAATTGAAGGCATGGTAAATGCAAGCGGCCATATAAGCATACAGCATATGCTGTGATAAACAATAAGCTGTATAGCCAGTCTGTTACCTTCTGATGAAAGATTATACCATCCGGCTATTGTAGGTGCCATTATAATAATTACAATATTCAGTCCCCACAACATAAAATATGCCCATTTCATCATCTTCTTTGAATATTTCTTTACCGCATCATAATCACCTGCTCCTACACACTGACCAACTACAGTAGTAAGTGCGATACTCATGGCTGATGCAGGTATTGTTGCCAAAAGCTCAATGGTACTCGCCGTAGTGTTTGCTGCTATTGATGCTGTACCAAAGCTTGTTATTAAGCTTTGTGTAAAAAGCTTTCCTATCTGAAACATACCATTATCTATTCCGCTTGGTATTCCTATTCTAAGTATTTTTTTAATTATTTCCCAGTTGTATCCAAGCTTAAGATACTTATGTATATGCAGATCATACTTTTCATTTCTTATTAAAAATACAACTACTACACAGGCAAATGCCCTTGATATAAGCGTTGCATATCCTACTCCGGCTATTCCCATTTTACAGCCAAATACAAACACTGCATTTAAAACAATATTTATAATGTTCATTATTGCTGACACATACATTGACATTTTACTGTTTCCCATAGCCCTGAAAAGTGCCGTAGCTCCATAATATACAGCTAAAAAAGGAAATGAGAAGGCTGTTATTCTGAAATATATAACTGCGTTTTCCATAACCTCCGGCTTTACAGAGCCATAGATAAGTGTAAGTATAGGTTTGTTCAAAGTTACTGATAATGCTGCTATCACTAAGGATATGACAAAACATACTAATATAAGCTGATTTGCCACTGTCTCACCCAGTTTTTTATATGTATCTGCATTTCCATTTCCGGCACCTCTGATATTTTTTGCACCTATTACCTGTGATGCAACTATGGCACCTCCTGTTGACAGTGCAGTAAATATATAAATAAGAAGATTACTTATGGTATTTACCAAACCGACTCCGGACACTGCCGCATCTCCTGCTCCCGATACCATTATGGTATCAGCCATTCCCACTGATACTGCCAGTATTTGTTCTATTATCAGTGGAAATATGAGAGCTACAAGATATTTTCTATTAAACAATTCCTTTTTTTCCATATCTGTTTTTCCTCCAGTCATATATTTATTTTTCTGATAGTCATAGATTTTATTTTCCTATTATATAAAAGTCAACGTTTTTTCCCAAATCCATTTCGATATGTAAATCCTACAAAATTATCATCTTTCATTTTGTAGGATTTACTATTGCCCTTTTTTTTCTCATATTATAAAATTTTGCCCATGGTAATTGTTAATTGCCAAATTAATTAATCACATTAATCACAAAACTCACACAAAGCAACTCAAAAACAAAACAACAAAATAAAAAAGAAAAGGAGTTAATAATTATGAATACAGAAACAATTACAGCAATGCTTAGAGATGCAATGAAAATTAAACCGGCAAGTAACAGAGCAAGCCGTCAGAAAAGTAGCAACACACCTCCCGAGGTTTTAAGACTTAATTATAATGAAAGCCATTTTGGTATGTCCCCTAAGGCTATGGAAGCATTAATAGAATCTGCTAAAAAAACACATACATATCCTGACTGGTTTGCTATTGATTTAAAGGAAGCAATCGGTGAGTATTTCGGTGTGGATAAAAACTGCGTAGTTCCTACAGCAGGCTCAAGCGCACTTATTGATATGTTAGGTGAAATATTCATTAATCCGGGAGATGAAGTTATCTTTGGCGACCCTACATTTGAGGCATTCAGGGATGTTGCCAATGACTTTGGTGCAACACCTGTACCTGTACCTCTTGATGAAGACTACAAGTTTGATTTAGATGCTATGTACGATGCAATCACAGACAAGACAAAGATTATCGTTATATGTAATCCAAACAATCCAACAGGTACCTTCGTTGATTCAGCAAAGGTTGAGGCTTTTATAAGAAAGGTTCCTGAAAATATACTGGTAGTAGTAGATGAAGCTTATTTTGACTATGTAGATTCTGAAGGTGCGTACAGTATGATTAAGCTTATACAGGAGGGTTACGATAAACCACTTCTTGTTATGAGAACCTTCTCTAAAATTCACGCTATGGCCGGTGTCCGTGTAGGATATGGCATCACACAGCCTGATGTTGCCGATATGTTTGGAAAGTCAAGCCATGCATGGAACGTAAGTGTTGCTGGACAATATACTGCCGCTGCTTCACTTCGTGATACTGAATATATTGCCAAAGTAAGAGAATTGGCTATTGCCGAAAGAAACTACGTTGAAACAGAACTTGCAAATCTTGGCTGTACTGTAGTTCCTTCTCAGACAAGTTTTATTTACTTTAAATCATCTATGGAGCCAAAAGACTTAACCGCTGCCCTTAAAGAAAAAAATATTCATATAGGTACTTTTGAATTCAGCCGTGTAAGTCTTGGAACTCATGATATGAATGTACGCTTTATAAATGCAATGAAGGAAATATTAGCATAAAATTCTTGCAAAACTTTAAAAAAAAATGTATACTAGCCTTTGAGCAGTCAAAGGAGATTAGCTAACAGGCTAATCTCCTTTTTTATAATATGAAATTACTAAAGCAACAGCGTGAAATTAAGAAACTAAAAATTCGCGAATGCGAATTTATAAGTGCCGCTGCCGAGCGGCGCTTTTTTAAGTGTCAAAGTCACCTGACATCGCTTCTTGCTGAATAAAACTTACATTCCTACAGAAAGGTATGATTATTATGATAAAGATAAATGAAATTTTACAACTGTCCTTATTCAAGAACTTTAAACAAATATGCGGTGAGGATTATCTTGATAATACTGTATCCTTAGCTGTAATTTTGGAATACGAGAGCATAAAGACCGGCTACGTAGGATTTAATTATGGTGATTTTGTTTTGGCATCATATTTTTTTGCCAAAACCTGTCCCGATATAGTAAACAATGCTCTTTCTATTATTATAAAGCGCCACGTTTCAGGTATTGCCATAAAAACAGATGGCGAAGTTAAGCTTCCTGCATCTCTCATAGAACTTGCCGAAGAATATCACGTTCCTCTATTTACCTTTGACGGACAATATATGGAGGATTTAATTTTAAGTATAAGCGAGTCCCTCAATACTAAAGACCAGTACATTATATTAGAAGAAAAGCTTAACAGTATATTGAACGGACACATTGATGCCCATACTGTAAAAACTACTGCCCTTGAAATAAACCGCAACTTCCTTCCTTATATTATTACGGCAAACATTACACCCAAAGACGAGAATGACAATGTCGCCATTCATTCATATTTTAAAAAACTTATGTACAGACAATTCAGGAATACGGAGGTCTGTACCTACTCTTTTATAAAATATAAATACGGTATAGTTCTTATCTGCTCCTTTGACAAGGATAGCCTTCCTTCAAATGGTACTCACTGCAGTTATATTTCTTCTATATTAAATAAGGTAGAATTTAATCCTGATGGTTTTAACATCGGCATATGCGATACACCCCTTCCATTATCTTCCCTTAGAAGTTCTGTGTTGAAGGCTATTGATGCAAACACCGTATGCCGTTTTTTAAGTGCAGACTGTAAAAACTACACCTCTCTTGGTATCTATAAATATGTGATGACTTTAGTAAACAACCGTATTATATATGATGACATTCAGTCTCACATTGATATATTAAAAGAATATGATAATACATATGCATCAAATCTTCTGGATACACTGATTGTATATATAAAAAATAATGGTGATATTTCAAAAACTGCCTCTGAGATATTCCAGCATACAAATACTGTCCGTTACCGCATAAAAAAGGCCTGCTCTTTACTTTGTCTTTCATCCGAACATGCATATGAGGAACTGTATCTTATTATAAACTGTTATCTTCTTAATAAAATACTGTATTTATAATTAGAATTTTTTTCTTTGACTATTCTCTAAAAAGATTGTATAATAATGGCATATATATTTTTGTACAAATTTTTTACTAAATTTATAAATTTATTATTAAATACAGAGGTGAATATGTCTATGAGAAAGAAACTTTTAGTAGCTCTGCTATCTGTATCTGTGTATGCTTTATCTCTTTTTGGATGCAGTACAACAGATTCTGACAGCACGGGCAGTAACACACCTTCCGTTTCTACGGATAATGAAAACCCAGATTCTGAGGTAATTGAGCTCAAAATCTGGGTTGAGGAATCAAACTTTGACAATGTCAACAAAATGGTTGCAAGCTTTAAGGAAGAATATGCCGGTCAGGCTACTTTCGATATAACCCTTGAAGCACAGGCAGATTCAGAAACAAGAGATACGCTTCTTGCTGATGTACATAATGGTGCTGATGTTTTTTCAATGCCTGATGACCAGCTTTACAGTATGATTTCAGGTGGTGCTTTATCACCTGTTGTTAATGCTGATAAAGTCAGAAGTGAAAATCTTGAAGAAGCAATAGATGCTGCCTCATATAACGGTATCTTATATGCTTATCCGTACTCAGCCGACAATGGCTACTTCCTATACTATGATAAAAATTATTTTACTGAAGATGATGTTAAAACTCTTGACAGAATTCTTCAGGTTGCCGCTGAAAATGGTAAAAAGTTTTCTATGGAATTTGATTCCGGATGGTACCTGTACACTTTCTTTGGCCAGACAGGACTTGAATTCGGCATAAATGCTGATGGTGTTACAAACTACTGTAACTGGAATTCCACAGAAAATTCAATTAAGGGCGTGGATATTGCACAATCACTGTTAAGTATTACTTCCAATCCGGGGTTCATCTCACGTCCAAATGATTCTTTTATAGATGACGTTAAGTCAGGTGATGTCATAGCAGGTGTCAGCGGTGTCTGGCATGCAATGTCTATAAAACAGGAATGGGGCGAAGATTATGGCGCCTGCAAGCTTCCAACCTACACATGTGCAGGACAGCAGGTGCAGATGTCCACATTTACAGGATATAAAATGATGGGAGTAAATTCATATTCAAAGCACCCTGAATGGGCCCACAAGCTGGCTGAATGGCTCACAAACGAAGAAAATCAAACACTTCGTTTCACTGATATAAATCAGGGACCATCAAATATAAATGCTGCTGCTTCTGATGCCGTAAAAAAGGTTCCTGCCATTATTGCAGTTATTGACCAGTCCCAATACGGAACACTGCAGAGAGTAGGAAATAATTACTGGGATGCATGCAGTACTTTTGCCACAACTATTTTAAACGGTAATCCGAGCAACGTACCATTACAGGAACTGATGGATACACTTGTCAATGGAATTACGGCATCAACAGTACAATAAGGGAGGTAATGAATAATGAAACAGAAAAAACGTGTAAGTATAAAATTACTCATTTTAATCCCGGTATTTATCCTTGGATTTTTAGCAATTTCT
>CAMENQ010000131.1 GCA_945928585.1 uncultured Roseburia sp.
GAAAATAAAGCTTCATAAGATTACGGTTGTTGAAAAACCTATAGCAGATGCAGCAGGAGTAGGTATTGATGTAAACAGTCCGAACGGACATCTTATTGTAAATATAGGATACGATACGACAGAAATATCAGTTATTTCCCTTGGCGGAATAGTTTTAAGCAAGCTTATTAAAACAGGAGGAAATAAACTTGATGATGCTATCTGCAATATTATCAGAAAGAAGTATAATCTTATAATCGGAAACCGTTCTGCAGAGCAGGTGAAAATGGAGCTTGCCGATGCTATAAATGAGGATAGTGAAAAGACTACCATGACCTACGGAAGAAATATTGTCACAGGTCTTCCAAATGCAAGGGAGATTTCAGGTGATCTGGTTCATGAAGCGATAAGTGAAATTCTTCATCAGATTATAGAAAATATTAAGGTTATACTTGAAAGAACCCCGCCTGAATTATCAGCAGATATTATTGCAAGAGGTATTTATCTGACGGGAGGTTCTTCAGGGATAAAGAATATTGATAAACTTATTACGGCAGAGACAGGTCTTAAGGTGAATACGGCAGATAAGCCTTCTGAGTCAGTTATAAGAGGCATATCAAAGATAGTAAAGGATCCTGAATTGTCAGGACTTATGTATATTCCAAGAGAAAAACAGTATGACTAGGAGTTTTTTATAAATGAAAAAACGTAACAAAATAACAATTCCTCCAAAGTATATATTGATTTTTCTTACTGTGATTTGTTCCGGCTTTATAGTTATTTCACTTGTAAATAACGAGGCACTTCTGCCTTTGCAAAACGGCATATCAAAGGTTATTACTCCTATACACAGAGGATTAAACCAGGTAGGAATGTGGTTTTCGGATAAGGCAGAAACTTTAAAAGAAATAACACAGCTTAAAGAGGAAAATGATAGGCTGAAGGAAGAGATAGATAACTTAAAAACCGAAAGTAATTTTACAGCTAATATGAAATCAGAACTGGACCGGCTTCGTGAGCTTTATAAGCTTGACAGCCTTTATGATGATTATCCTAAGGTTGCCGCCAGAGTCATACATTCAAACTCAAGTAACTGGTTTTCTGAATTTACCATTAATAAAGGGAAAAATGATGGCATAGAAGTAGATATGAATGTTATTTCCGGTTCAGGTCTTGTAGGAAGAATATCATTTGTGGCAGATGATTACGCAAAGGTTACGACCATTATAAATGATAACCATAATGTAAGTGCAAAATTTGCTGAAAGCTCAGAAAACTGTATTGTCAGCGGAGATTTGACACTTAAGGAAAAAAATCTTATAAGGGTAAGTGGCATAAATATTGATGCTAACGTATCAGAAGGGGATAAACTGGTAACTTCTTATATCAGTGACAAATATGTGCCGGGATTACTCATAGGATATATATCGTCGGTAGAAAATGACAGCAATAATTTGACAAAATCAGGCTATGTTACGCCTGTGGTAGATTTTTCAAGTATTGAGGAAGTGCTTGTGATAACACAGCAGAAGGAGACAGGAGAACAATAACGGATAAGGGAGAAAATATGGCTAGAAAGATAACAGTGGCTTTACTTATCATAATTTCATATTTGTGTCAGACTACCTATAACAGTCAGATTTCAATTGGCAATATTACACCTAATCTAATGATTATTCTTGTATGTGTATTTGCTCTTTTAAGAGGTAGAAAAGAAGGTTTGATAATAGGTTTTTTTGCCGGTATATTGCTTGATTTGTTTTATGGATATGCGGATATCGTAGGATTTTACAGTCTTATTTATATGTATACAGGTTATGTGGTTGGCTTTGTTCATGAGGTTATCTATACAGATGATATTATGATACCTGTTGTATTTACGGCAATATGTGATTTCTTAAGCAATTTTATTTTTTATGTCATTGCTTTTGCCTTGAGAAACAAGCTTGAGTTTGGTGTATATTTCAAAACCATTATATTGCCGGAACTTATATATACAGTCTTTTTAACGGTTTTTTTGTATAAGCTGTATAAGTTTATAAATGATAAGTTAGAAAAGCATGAAAGAAAACAGGAGGCAAAATATGGTACGAGAGATATTGGAAATATTCTTTAATTTCATAAAATCCAGAGTATTTATTGCATTTATCTTAATTGCGGCTATGTTTGGCATACTGATTTCCAGAGTGTTTGAGCTTCAGATTGTAAATGCAAACGAATATATAGAAAAATATTCACAGAAAACAGAAAAAACAAGATATTATAATACTACCCGTGGCAATATATATGATACTAACGGAAAACTTCTGGCATACAACGTATCCGTGTATTCAGTTGTTATTGAAGATACATTGGACAGTTCTGTATATAAAAGTGATCAGATGAATCAGATTATAAATACAACAGTAAATATAATTGAAAGACATGGTGACAGTATAGATTCAGATTTTCCTATTGAATATTTAGATGGAAATATAATTTGGAGACAGTCCATATCGGAAAATTCACGCCTAAGGTTTTTGAAAGATATATATGGAACGGAAACTCTTGATACTGAAGAGAAAAAACTTTCCGAGACTACTGCGGAAGAAGCTTTTATGTATCTTGCAGGAGAAAAAAAATATGATGTTGATATGGAGTTGTACACCAAAAAGGAAGCGTTTGACATTGTGATGATACGTTACAATCTTTCATTAAATGCCTATCAGAAATATATTTCTACAACTATAGCTACTGATATTTCTGAAGAGACTATGGCCGCAATTTATGAAAGTGCAGATACTATTCCGGGAGTAAATATTACCCGGACTACTAAGCGGATTTATAATGACAGCTTATATTTTTCACATATTATCGGATACACAGGAAAGATATCAGATGAACAGCTTACAGAATTAAACAGCCAGGTAACAGATGAAAATAACAAATATGCAATAAATGATATAGTCGGAAAAACCGGTGTTGAAGCATCTATGGAGCTGGAACTTAGCGGAAATAAGGGATATGACAGAGTTATTGTAGATACAACCGGAAAGGTTTTATCTGTTATTGATGAAGAAGCAGGCGTTGCAGGAAATGATATATATCTTACAATAGACAGCGATCTTCAAAAAGGCATATATCATCTTATAGAGGAAGAACTTGCAGGAATACTTGTTGATAAAATAGTCAACAGGACTCTTTCAGAAAGTGATAAATCAAAGTGGCTTATACCTGTTAAGGATGTTTATTTTCAGATAATTAATAATAATGTGGCAGACATAGAAAAGTTTAAGCTTGAAAGTGCCAGTGAAAATGAAAAAAACATATACGGAATTCTGACTTCAAAAAAGGAAACTGTGCTTGCAAATATAAGGTCAGAATTGTATAATAATGAAGCATCACCGCTTAGTTCATTATCGGCTGAATACAATGAGTATTATACATTTATTTTTAATATGCTGTCAGACAGCTCATACAATGTAAATCTGATACCAAAAAGCCGTATTGACACAAACGATGAGCAGTACAAATTATGGATGAGGGATGGGCTTTCTCTTAGAGATATTCTCCTTTATGCCATAGATATGAACTGGGTGGATACATCAAAGCTGGATGTGGAATCAAACTATATAGACAGAGAATCCATATATAATTCTCTTGTTGATTATATTATGACTTATGCATCTGAGAATAAAGCCTTTGACAAGATACTGTATAAATATCTAATTGAGATGGGTACAATATCAGGTGGACAGATATGCAGACTGCTCTATGACCAGGAAGTGCTGGAATATGATGCAGCCATATACTCAAAACTTACATCAGGCACAATGTCATCATATGATTTTATTATTTCTAAAATAAAGTCTCTGGAGCTTACACCTGCAATGCTTGCACTTGAACCGTGTTCAGCTACGGTGACTGTAGTGGAAAGCGGAACAAGCAATGTATTGGCTATGGTATCTTATCCAAGCTACGATAACAACTCATTTTCGGGTTCCATAGATTATGACACATGGACTACCTTAAGTGAAGATTTATCAAGTCCTTTATTTGACAGAGCTACAAAGATGAGAACTGCTCCCGGATCTACGTTTAAGCCGTTGTCAGCCGTTGCCGGATTAGAGACAGGAGTCATATCAGGTTCAACGTATATAGTTTGTAATGGTATATTCAATACAATCGAGCCACCTCCAAAATGCTGGATTTATCCTAGCAGGCACGGAGCCTTGAACGTAGTGGGAGGTATTAAGAATTCATGTAATGTATTCTTTTATGAAGTAGGTTACAGATTATCCACAATGAATGGCTCTTATGATGAACAGGCCGGACTTTCTTATCTTAAAAAATACGGAGCTATGGTTGGACTTACAGAGACATCTGGAGTAGAGGTAGAGGAATATTCGCCGTTATTTTCTACTACAAATCCCGTACCATCAGCTATTGGACAGGGTTCACACAGTTTTACAAGTGTACAGCTTGCGAGATATGTAAATACCATAGCATCAGACGGAACAAACTATGAGCTTACTCTCATAAAAGACATTAAGAAAATAAACGGAGAAAGCAAAACATTACCTGAAAAGAAAGTAACACAGGTGGAAGCCTCTACTGAAACCATAAATTTAGTTCAGACAGGTATGCTTGAGGCTGCAAAGACATATGGTGGCATAAGAAATTTAAGTTATTCTGTAGGCGGAAAGACAGGTACTGCCCAGGAAAGTGCAAATTCTCCTGACCACGCGCTTATGATTGCGTTTGCACCATATGATGACCCTGAGGTAAGTGTAAGCGTTACCATTCAAAATGGTTATTCTTCATCATATGCTTCACAGCTGACGGGAGATGTGTTAGAATATTATTTTGGAAATGTCACACTGGAACAGATACTGAACGGTAATGCCGATGGTCCGGCACCGCTTGAGACTGGGGATGAGACAGAGACCGAGAATGAGACAGAACAATAAAAAAGAAAGGGACTTACGCAAATGAACAAAAATTCAGTAGTGCTAAAAGGAAATAAATATGGTATAGTGGTAGTACTGGACGAAAATGCCGGCTTTGATGAAATAAAATCATTAATAAGTGAAAAGTTTAAAGAGTCATCAAAGTTTTTCGGAAAAGAATCCATGGCTATAGCCTTTGAAGGAAAAAAGCTTTCAGATGATGAACAGGTTGAACTGCTTAATATTGTAAATGATACAACAGACCTTAATATTGTATGTATTATGGATAATGACAGCAAAAGAGAAGAGCAGTTTAAAAAGACTGTTGAGGCAAAGCTTGAGGATATGAACACAGGCGTAGGACAGTTTTACAGAGGTACGCTTCGTTCAGGTCAGGTGCTTGAAAGTGACAGCTCTGTCATTATTTTAGGAGATGTAAATCCCGGGGCAAAAATTATTTCAGCAGGAAATATAGTTATACTTGGTGCCTTGAAAGGCAATGTTTATGCAGGTGCAAATGGAGATGAATCTTCGTTTGTAGTAGCACTGGATATGAATCCTGTGCAGATAAGAATTGGCGATACTATCGCAAGATGTTCAGATAAACCTAAAAAATCATCAAAGTCGGAGACAAAAATAGCATATGTTGACGGCGGAAACATTTATATTGACCCTCTTAACAAAGAGGTACTCAATGATTTGAATTTTTAAGACAAAGGAGTTGGAAGATTTATGAGTGAAGTTATTGTAGTAACATCCGGAAAGGGTGGAGTTGGTAAGACCACAACCTCTGCAAATGTAGGTACAGGTCTTGCAAAGCTGAACAAAAAAGTAGTTTTAATTGATACTGATATAGGACTTAGAAACCTTGATGTTGTTATGGGACTCGAAAACAGAATAGTATATAATCTCGTAGATGTTGTGGAAGGAAACTGTCGTCCTAAGCAGGCTATGATAAAGGATAAAAGATATAACAACCTTTATCTTCTGCCATCAGCACAGACAAGAGATAAGACAAGTGTAACCCCAGAGCAGATGGTATCATTAGTAAATGAACTGAGAGAAGAGTTTGACTACATAATTCTTGACTGTCCGGCAGGTATAGAGCAGGGCTTCAAGAATGCCATCGCAGGAGCAGACAGAGCTTTAGTTGTTACTACACCGGAGGTTTCTGCCATTCGAGATGCAGATAGAATTATTGGCCTTTTAGAGGCAAATTCTATGGGTAAAGTTGACTTAATAGTAAACCGTATTCGTATGGACATGGTAAAGAAAGGTGATATGATGTCAATAGAAGATGTTGTAGACATTCTTTCAATAAATCTTATTGGTGCCGTACCTGATGATGAAAACATTGTTATAGCTACAAACCAGGGTGAACCTCTTGTAGGAAATGATACTTTACCGGGACAGGCATATATGAATATATGTAAACGTATTATGGGAGAAAGCGTTCCTATGCTTGACCTTGCTAAAAATAATGGATTTTTTGCAAAGATAGCCGGTCTGTTTAAGAAAAATTAATTGAAAGGTGATTTGTTCAGATGAGTTTATTTGATATTTTTAAGAAAAAATCATCAGGAGACGTGGCCAAGGACAGATTAAAGCTCCTTTTAGTATCAGACAGGGCAAACTGTTCTCCTGAGATTATGGAATTAATAAAAAATGATATAATTAACGTTATAGCAAAATATATGGAAATTGACTGTGAAGGACTAGACATTCAGATTACACAGACTGAGTCTGATGGAGAAAATGGAAATGTTCCTGCACTTGTTGCCAATATTCCAATTAAGGAAGTAAAACATAATTCGTAAGTGGGAGATACTATGAAGCATTTATATAAAAATGCAATAGCAAAACTTAAAACATATCAGTATAGTCACGTAAATGTAAGACTTATCCTATGGGTTGTAAGTCTTACAATACTGGGTATAAAC
>CAMENQ010000132.1 GCA_945928585.1 uncultured Roseburia sp.
TTTATTCGTTACAATAATTAGTTCCTCTAAAATTGAAAAAAGTTTTATTTTTTATAAAAAATTTTAAACATTTTTTCTGTTGCCGTCCAAAAGTGGGTTAATGGAGTCCTTGCAGAAAATTGAAAATGGCGGTTGAATTTTAAAATAACCTATGCTATACTTTCATTAGGCAAAAGGAAATTAGTGTCCACGTTGGCACAAAAGCGAAATCCCACGAGCGGCAACTCGTGGGATTTCTTGTCTACTTATTTAAGATGGCAAGACCGGACCATCAGGCTTGTTACCGTTTAATCCTCGTTGTCAAACCATTTGCATATGTAGTAGGCAACTACACTTGCCAAGACAGAGAGAATAAAGGAAATTAGTAAATCCAACGCAAGCACCCCCTTCCTGTTGCCAGTATAGGGACGGTAACAAGTTTATTATACAACACATATGTTCGATTACGCAACTAAAATTCGACTGATTTCTTTGTTTATTTTTAGTCTTGTTATACCTTCGCGTATTCGCAATTTGTGTGGTATACCGGTATCAGTGTTAATGGGCATAAAGGAGGTTTTTGAATGAAGATTAATATTACGAAAAAAGTAATACTTATTATGGCGTTATGTGTATGTTGTTTTGGACTTGCAGCCTGTTCAAATGATAAAAATAGTATTGAGACGCAGGAAAAGGAGGAACAATCAACAGAATCAAAAAAGCCTCTTGGTAATATAGTTATGAAGGATGAAGATGGAGATGTAGTAATCACTGTGGAGGATATACAGTCTGCGGAAACGATAATAAATGATAATAATGGCAAGAAAGAATATTGCGTTTCAATAAAGTTTACTGATGAGGGAAAAGAGAAGTTTGCAAAGGTTACTGAACAAAATATAGGAAAAATGATATCTATATGTGTAGATGATAAAGTTGTGAGTGCACCGAGGGTACAGGCAGTAATATCAGACGGAGAAGCTATTATATCCGGTTCATCGCAGACATATGAAGAATGCAGGGAACTTGTTGAAAAAATATATCAGAAAAGCGATTTGGAAGAAAGTGAAACAGTTAAGTAACCGGATAATGGTATATTGATAATGAATGTATATGACTTTTTGCTAAATGTTGATTCATAGGAGCTAAAAAATCCACTATCCTTTTGGTAGTTTACATTTATAATTTAGAATAGTATAATGTAAAAAACATATTTACCTACTGATTTTTGACAGAGGATAGAAAAAGCTATTTACTCAAATGATGAATTTAAGGAGGCACTATGAAAAAGATTTTAATAACAATACTTACTTTTGTCTGTGTCATTGTTGCGGGTATATTATTGATACGCATAAGCCAGAAAGAAACAGATATAACGAAGACGCAGACAAAAGTTGGATTTATATTGAATGGCAAGGTCGATGATCACAGCTGGGGAGAATCCCATTATAAAGGAATGGAAATTAGTGCAGATGAATTGAATCTGAACGTGATATATAAGGAAGATATTCCGGAGGATGAGAATTGTGTAGAAACCATAGAAGAATTAATTGCAGCCGGATGTAAAATCATAATATGTAATTCATTTGGTTATGGCACATGGGAGTTGGAATGTGCGAAAAAACATCCTGAGGTATGTTTTTTTCATGCCACAGGTGTAGAACAGTCAGATAATCTGGCTACGTATTTTGGACGAATTTACCAGATGAGATATTTGAGTGGAATCGTGGCGGGCATGCAGACAGAGACAAATGAGATAGGATATGTAGCTGCTTTTCCCATTGCCGAGGTAAACAGGGGGATAAATGCTTTTACTTTGGGTGTGCGGCAGGTAAATCCTGAAGCAACCGTGTATGTTAAATGGAGCAATTCATGGACAGGAGAAGAAGAGAATGGTAAGGCAACAGAGGAATTGATAGACAGCCATAATATAGATGTTCTTGCCATGCACACGGATGCTATGTCACCTTTGGAGACTGCCGATGAAAATGGAATATGGACAATCGGATATAATATTGACAACGGTGAGAAATTTCCGGATACATATTTGACTGCACCCATCTGGAATTGGGAACATTTTTATGAGCCGAGGATTTTAGAATGTCTGCAGGGAAAATTCCAGGGCGTTCATTACTGGGAGGGTATTGAAACAGGTATTGTTGATTTGGCGCCTTTAACCAAAAATGTTAAGCAGGGAATTGCAGAAAAAGTAGAAGAAGAAAGACTTCGTCTTATGAGTGGAACCTTTGATGTGTTTTATGGACCGATTGTGGATAATGAGGGGAATACACGCATAAAAGAAGGGCAAAGTATGACGGATGCAGCTATGTTAAATGATTTTTTCTGGTATGTAGAAGGAGTAGTCACGGATGAAACTGAGTAGAAAAAAAAGAACTATATTATTAATTTTGCTTGTAATACTACTGATAGTTATAATATCAGTCTTACTGCTGGTGGGAAAAACAAATACAAAAAAGGAAAAAATAGGATTTATCATAACAGGTGCGATTGATGAAAATGGCTGGAATGGTATGCATTATGAAGGGGTATCTGCGGCATGTAAAGAACTGGATGTGGAGCTTTTGGTAAAGGAAAATATTAAAGAATTTCAAGGGCAATGCGGACCGGCCATAGAAGAGCTTGTTAATGATGGATGCAGGATGATTATTTTGACAAGCTATGGTTATGTGGAAGAGGTGGAGGATATTATAGAGAAATATCCGGAGATAGCCTTTTATGGTAATTCTTTTAGTTATCACGCAGATAATGTAACCTCCTATTTTTCAAGAATGTACCAGGCCCGATATCTGGCAGGAATAGTAGCGGGAATGAAGACAGAAACTAATAAGATTGGCTACGTGGCAGCTATGCCCACCAGTGAGGTCAATCGTGGTATCAGTGCATTTACGTTAGGCGTAAGAAGCGTGAATCCGGAAGCAACTGTAACAGTGGCATGGACTAATGCGTGGGATGATGAGGAAGAAGAAAGGAAACAGGCAGACAATCTCATTGAAAATACAGGGGTGGATGTTATTACTTATCACCAAAATCAGACATATGTTGCACAAGAGGCAGAAAAAGCAGGTATCTATTCAATTGGCTATCACCGGAGTTTAGAGAATTCTTCGGACAAATACCTGACGGCGGTAGTCGGAGACTGGAAATTAACCTACGAAGCAATTATCAGACAATATTTGCGGGGAAATTCATCCGATATAGAAACATATTGGGTAGGCATAGAAGAAAACGCAGTAAAGTTATCTGATTTTTCCATACTTGTTTCGGATGATATTAAATCAGAGGTAACCAAAGCGACAAATAAAATATTAGCGGGGCATGATGTCTTTTCAGGAGTTATATATGACAATGAAGGAAAACTGCGCTGTAAGGAAAATCAAGCGATTAGTGATGAGCTTCTGTTAGAACAGTTTGACTGGTATGTGGAGGGCGTTGAATTTTATGATGAATAAGCGGATGAGTGGAAAAAGAAGAGTAATCGTATTCCTTATTATTGTCGTCATAATTATGAGTGGCGTAGGTGTATTGATGAATTTCAGGCTGAAAAGTCTGTTGCAGGGACATGTTGAAAATCAGGTTACAGAGCAGGCGAGAGCACTGGGTGCACTTTCTGCGGAACAGTTTGAATTAGAGATAAACAATCTTGAAAGTATTGCCAAAAATATATCTGCTGATGCAAAAGAAGATGCTGTGATTTTGGATATTGTCATTGGAGATAATGACAATGTTACAATGGGAATCCTTTGTCTCGATGGAACAGCTTTAGTGGGAAAACCTCTGAACTTTTCCGATTTTCCCGGAATACAGAATGCTTTTCGTGGAAATTCATCAGTGTGTTATAAAGAGGAACATGGGATTCTTTTTACAACGCCCATTTATGATGAAGAGAACGTAAGATATGTTTTATATAAGCTGTACGAAGAGAGTGTGTTGACTGATAAATTCGGTTTAACATGTTACAATGGTCAGGGAAATGTGGCAATTGTAGATAAAGAGGTACAGGTGCTGGTTCCTTTTTCAAATGGGAAGGATTTGACAAAATCATTTTTGGATTTGGATGTTGTAAAAACCGGATTATCGGAATTGGCAGAAAAAATGAATATTGATACGGCTGCATCTGTTTATTATAAGGATGAAAAAGGCGGAAATTTTCTTTTTATATCAGAAGTAAAACAGCTGGGGATATATCTGGTGGGTACCGTTCCGGAAGATGTATTGACGGATGGTATTGAGGCGATTACAGCCTTGATATTATGGGTATTTGGATTGCTGATACTCATGTTTGCAGTTGGTATGGTGTATCTGCTTAGTGCAGAAGAGAAAGCAAGGGAAAGTGATGAGCTTAGGGAAGCAAAAAATATAGCAGAGCAGGCAAACCGTGCCAAGAGCGATTTTCTTGCCAATATGTCTCATGAAATCCGTACTCCGATTAATGCCATTATGGGTATGAATGAAATGGTACTGCGGGAGAGTAAGGACGAGGAGATAAGAAAATTTGCAGTTAATATCCAGAGTGCAAGTAAAACCTTATTGTCACTAATTAACGATATTCTGGACTTTTCAAAAATAGAAGCGGGTAAGATGGAAATTATTCCGGTTTCATATGATGTGGCAGTTTTTCTTAATGATGTTATAAATATGACAGGAATAAAGGCAAAGCAAAAACAGCTTGATTTTCAGGTAGAGATAGATAAGGAGCTTCCTTCTGTACTTTATGGTGATGAAGTGCGCAATCGCCAGATTATTGTAAATATTTTAAATAATGCCGTGAAGTATACCAAAAGCGGATGGGTAAAGTTTATTGTAGAAGGCATTAGAGAAGAAAATGTATTTACTCTTAAGATGCAGGTGGCTGACAGCGGCATTGGAATCAGAGAGGAAGACTTAAATAAGCTGTTTGAAGGTTTTCAACGTTTGGATTTGGAACAAAACCGTAATATTGAAGGTACAGGACTTGGACTGGCCATTACCAATAGCTTAGTGGAACAAATGAATGGCAGATTGGAGATTTCCAGCGAATATGGAAAAGGTTCTGTGTTTACGGTTTATCTTACGCAGGAGATAAGGGATGACAGGCCGTTAGGTGATTTTAAGCAGAAATTTGAAGAAATGGCAAAGAAGGAAGCAGTATACAGAGAAAGCTTTACTGCTCCGGATGCGAAGGTACTTATTGTAGATGATAATGAGATGAATCTGGCAGTTGCAAAGGCACTTCTGAAAAATACAAAAATTCAGATTACAACATGTATGAGTGGTGCAGAATGTCTGGAAATGGCAGAAAGAGAATGTTTTGATGTGATTTTGCTTGATCATATGATGCCGGAAATGGACGGAATTGAGACACTTGCCAGATTGAAACAATCTGAAAATAAATGTAAATCCACACCTGTTATCGCATTGACTGCCAATGCCATTGTAGGTGCTAAGTCAGAATACATAAAGGCAGGTTTTGAGAATTATTTATCGAAACCAATTGAAGGAGCAGAGCTGGAAAAAATGCTATTGCAGTACATTCCGGAGGATAAAGTAAGCATAACACAGGAAAAGACCGGTGATGACAGTGACGGAATGAAGTTGAAAAAGACTGGTGATGACGTTGACGGTATGGAGTTGGAAAAATCCGGTAATGACAGTGACGTTATGGAATTGGAAAAGACCGGTGATGACAGTGACGGCACGATGTTGGAAACGTGCGATTCCAAGGCTTACATTAATACAGAAACCGGCTTGCAGTATTGTGCCGGCAGTGAAGAGTTTTACAGGGAAATGCTTGAATTATACTGTAACAGTTATGATGAAAAAGTTACTAAAATATCAGAAGCATTTAAAGCAGAAGACTGGAAAACATATACGGTTTTTGTCCATGCGTTGAAATCCACATCTCTTAATATTGGCGGAGAGGAAATTTCAAAGGCCGCAAAGAAACTGGAGGATGCCGGAAAAGTAGTCAGGGAGTCAGATGATGCTGATGAAGATAAGGCATATATCAAAAAGCACCATGAGGATGTTATGAATTTATACAGGGCAACGGTGGAGGAAGCAAAAAAAATAATTAATGAAACAGAATAAGCCATAAATGACTATTAAACGGATGGGCTGCGGCATCGTCGATTTAAGCTGACGCAGTCCGATGGGAAATCAGGTAACTCAATATATCAATTAATTATTATACGGTGTACCAGGTTGGAGAGGTGTTGAAATATTATGAAGAAGTACAGTAAGATCATAAGGGTTATCTTTTTTATACAATTGATAGTGATAGGAATTGTGATTGAAACATCAAAGGTGGATGATATGACACTGGCAAAAGGCAAAATACAGTCTTTTAACACAGACTGGGTACTTGTAAGGGAAAATGGTACCGAGATGGATTTGCAGAAATTGCCATATAATGATACAAGCCAGCCTGGTGAAAAAATTATTATCAAAAATATCATTCCAAAGGAACATTGGGGACAGACCCTGACTTTTCTGTCTGCTGACAAAACATTAAGAATCACAGTTGATGGAGAAGAAATATACACCTTTGGACTGAATGATGAGAGACTATTTGGACACACCCCCGGCAGTGTAATGGTATTTGCGGACATACCTGATGAATGTGAGGCGGGAGAGATAGAGATTGAAATGATTTCCCCTTATGCTAACTATGCTACTTATATTACAGAGATATCTGTTGCTGAAAGAGATGTTGCAATTCTTGATTTCATAAAGCAAAAAGCAGTTGATATCATTTTGACTATGCTTGTTCTGATTATTGCTGTGATTTTTATCATATTGGCATGCATACAGAAAATGTCTCAAAAGAGGATAGGTGGTATTGGGTATCTTGGAGTATATCTGCT
>CAMENQ010000133.1 GCA_945928585.1 uncultured Roseburia sp.
TTTTATTATACACACTATCTACAGTTCCTTTTTCCTTATAAATCGAAAAATATATTGGTACAGTTTTTCCGGTGGTGGAAGTGTAATCATCTGTCTTTAATGTCAATACTCCGTCACCATATTCAGATTCAGGAAATAATTTTTCGTTTACATATAATTTTATTCCCAGTTCGTCTGTAGTAATGTCTTTATAGATTGTCTTTGCATTTTCATTTATATACGGCTTTTCCGCAAAGGAAGATGATACATTCTGTTTTTTATATATTAATGTTCCTGCATATATTCCTCCTGCCACTAACAATAAAACTGCGGCACCGGCTGCCAGATTCAGAAGCATTTTTGACCTTCCTGATATTTTCTTCTTGGGCTTAAGCTCCTGTCTGTAATCTTTCTCTGCTTCACTTTCATTTTCCATTTCCCTGTTAATTTTTAATATCTCCTTCAATACCTGCTTTTTCTTCTCCTCATTTAACTTAATTTCATTAAATAATTCTTTCAAGTTTGTCCCCTCCCATCTTTTCTTTCAATTTTTTCCTTCCTCTGTCAAGCCATGTCTGTATGGTGCTTTCACTTCTGCTAAGCATTCCTGCTATTTCACTTATTTTATACTCCTCATAATAATACAGGTAAAGCGTAACGCGGTAATTAGGCTTTAATTCTTTCAGATATTCTAAAACCTCTGCACTTTCCCCTTCATCATACCTGTCAATATGTACCCCTTCATTTCTCCCTTTAATATCCTCTCGTCTGCTTTTCCATACACTCTTTATAACATCCTTACATTCATTTTTTGTTACTGTTATAAACCATGCCTTCTCATGGTTTACACTCATAAAATATGTTTCACTTTTTATAAATTTTATAAAAACGTTTTGAAGAATATCTTCAGCGTCAGCCTCATTTCCCATATAAAGGTATGCTATTTTGTATACCATATCTGCATTTCGCATATATACATCCGTAACCTCGATGTCACTTCGTTTTACACTGCTGCTAAGGTTCAACTCACACACTCCTTCCCTTTTTTTATATCTTTAGTAAGTTTTATATATACTATACGAGTAATATTATAATAAAATCTCATTTTTACAAACAAAAAAATTTCAACTTATTTTTATATACATTTTATAGAATTTTATCACGTCAACTGATATCTCCGTGTTTTTTCATATGCCGATATCCGCAAGTGCAAATTTTATCCCGAAGCTTTATCAAGGCAGATAGTTATTTTCTATCTGCCTCATTTTTCTATCATACCCTGTCTGATGCTAATTTAATTCTCCTGTTTCAGTCACACCGGCAATAATACGTCAATACTGTAAATCATTATTTTACAAAGTATGATATAACAATTTATAAGCTTTTTAATTCTTCTTCTATCCTAAGCAGACGATTGTACTTTGCCGTTCTTTCACCCCTGCATGGAGCTCCCGTCTTTATAAGTCCTGTAGCAAGTCCTACTGCAAGGTCTGCTATGGTAGTATCCTCCGTCTCACCGCTTCTGTGTGACATTATTGTCTTAAATCCGTTTTTCTTTGCAAGCCTTACAGCCTCTATAGTCTCTGAAAGAGAGCCAATCTGATTAGGCTTTATGAGTATTGCATTGCCTGCTTTCATTTCTATACCTTTTTTAAGTCTTTCCACGTTTGTTACAAACAAATCGTCACCTACAAGTATAACCTTATCTCCTATTCTGTCTGTCAGCTTTCTCCAGCCTTCCCAGTCCTCCTCATCCAACGGATCTTCTATGGAGTAAATAGGATATCTGCCTGTCATATCCTCCCAATGTGCTATCAGCTCGTCTGATGTATACTCTTCACCTGATTTGGGAAGCTGATAATGTCCAATGCCACGCTTTGTATTTTTCCACTCAGAGGCTGCCACATCAAGAGAAATCATAAACTGTCCGCCTTTTCCACAGGTATATCCTGCTCTTTCTATGGCCTCCTGTATAACCTGTATAACCTCCTCATCATTTTCAAGATCCGGTGCAAAGCCTCCCTCATCTCCTACTGCCACTGACAAGCCTCTTGCCTTTAAAATTGCCTTTAATGTATGATAAACCTCAACACACCATCTGAGTCCTTCCTTAAAGCAGCAGGCACCTAATGGAAGAATCATAAATTCCTGAACATCTACTGAATTTGAGCTGTGTGCACCTCCGTTTAGAATGTTCATCATAGGAACAGGCATAATATTTCCGTTTACTCCGCCAATGTATCTGTAAAGAGGTATATCCTGTGCATTTGCCGCTGCATGTGCCACAGCCAGCGATACACCCAGTATGGCATTTGCACCTACTTTTGCCTTGTTTCCTGTACCATCTGTTTCAAGAAGAACACTGTCTATCTCATACTGTCTCAATGCATTTCGACACATTATTTCCTCTGCCAGTACTTCGTTTACATTATCAACAGCCTGCTCTACACCTTTTCCCAGATATCTTTCTCCGCCGTCCCTAAGTTCTACAGCCTCAAATTCACCTGTAGATGCACCTGACGGAACTATTGCCCTTCCTGTCTTTCCGTTTTCCAGTTCAACCTCGACTTCTACAGTGGGATTTCCTCTTGAATCAAGCACCTCTCTTGCTCTTACATCAGTTATCTCAAAATAGCTGCTCATAAAAAGCCTCCTTTATTATAATTTTAATTATCAAAATAAAGTATGTTCTTTTTTTCGCTGATTATTCCCGATTTTTCCTCTTTAAAAAAGTGCCGCCAGGCAGCGGCACTTATAAATTCGCATTCGCGAATTTTTTTTCACGTTACTTTATGCTGTTGCTTTAGGAATTTCCTATTAAATAAAAAAGCGCCACACGGCAGCGGCGCTTGTAAATTCGCATTCGCGAATTTTTTTTCGCGTTACTTTATGCTGTTGCTTTAGGAATTTCCTGTTATATAATAAAAGCAGTTCAGGGATACATCCTGAACTGCCTAAAAACATAGTTTTATTTTACTTTTTATATTACTTTATAAGAAGCGACTTTCCTGTCATTTCTGCAGGCTGCTCCATACCCATTATATCAATAAGTGTAGGAACTATATCTGCAAGACATCCTCCGTCCCTAAGCTTATATGACGGATCTGCATTTACAAGGATAAATGGAACAGGATTTGTAGTATGTGCAGTAAATGGTGCACCTGTTTCATAATCAACAAGCTGCTCTGCATTTCCGTGGTCTGCACAAATAAACATTACGCCGTCTACACTCTTTATAGCTTCAACTGCTTTTCCGACACATTCGTCTACTGCCTCCACTGCCCTGATAGCTGCTTCCTGTACACCTGTATGGCCTACCATATCAGGGTTTGCAAAGTTTATGATAATAACATCATATTTGTCTGATGTTATGGCATCAGTAAGCTTGTCACAAACCTCATATGCACTCATTTCAGGCTTTAAATCATATGTGGCAACCTTTGGAGATTTTACAAGTATTCTGTCCTCTCCCTTGTTTGGCTCCTCAACACCTCCATTAAAGAAAAATGTAACGTGAGCATATTTTTCTGTCTCAGCGATACGAGCCTGTGTCATATTATTGGCTGCTAAAAACTCACCAAAGGTATTTGTGATAGATACCTTCTTAAATGCTATCTCCTTGTTTGGAATAGTTACATCATACTCCGTGAAGCATACAAAGGTAGTCTTTACCCTGTCTCCTCTGTCAAAGCCGTCGAACTCATCCATACAAAATGTTCTGGTAATTTCTCTTGCCCTGTCAGGACGGAAATTAAAGAATACTACTGAATCTCCATCCTTTACTGTAGCTACAGGAGTGCCATCCTTCTTTATCACTGTAGGGATAACAAATTCGTCTGTCTTATCTGCTGCATAAGAATCTGCTATAGCCTGAACAGGACATTCAGCTTCATTGCCCTCGCCCTTTACTATAGCCTTATATGCTGTTTCTACTCTGTCCCATCTGTTATCTCTGTCCATAGCATAGTAACGTCCCGATACAGAAGCTACCTGACCTACGCCTATTTCCTTCATCTTATCAACTAAGGTCTCCATAAATTCCTTACCTGATGTAGGTGCTGTATCTCTTCCGTCAAGGAAAGCATGAACGTATACTTTTTCTATACCCTCACGCTTAGCCATTTCAAGGAGTCCGAATAAATGCTCTATATGGCTGTGTACTCCGCCATCTGACAATAATCCCATAGCATGAAGTGCACTTCCGTTTTTCTTACAGTTGTCCATAGCTTTAAGAAGTGCTTCATTCTTAAAGAAATCTCCGTCCTGTATCTCCCTTGTTATACGTGTAAGTTCCTGATATACGATACGTCCTGCACCCATATTCAAATGTCCAACCTCTGAATTACCCATCTGTCCGTCAGGGAGTCCTACTGCCATACCGCTTGCATAGCCCTTAACAAAAGGATATTCCTTCATCAAATTGTCCATTACAGGTGTTTTGGCAAGTGCAACTGCATTCGCCTCATTCTTTTCATTTAAACCATAGCCGTCTAAAATCATTAAAACTACAGGTTTCTTGCTCATTTTTTCCTCCTACTTATTATAGTGAACTATTTCACCAAACTCAAGTGTAAGTGAAGCTCCTCCAATAAGTCCTCCGTCTATATCCGGCTCTGCAAAAAGCTCCGGAGCACTCTTAACTGTTACTGAACCTCCGTAAAGTATGCGGATTGCATCTGCAGTACCATAATCGTATACCTCTGCTATACAGTCTCTTATGGCCTTACATACCTCCTCAGCCTGATCTGCACTTGCTACCTTGCCTGTACCTATAGCCCAGACAGGTTCATAAGCTATAATAGCCTGTTTTGCCTGATCTGCAGTTACACCAAGAAGTGCTATCTTAACCTGCTGACGTATATGCTCTATTGTAATGCCCTGCTCTCTCTGGGTAAGAGTTTCACCTACGCAGATAATAGGTACCAGATTGTGTTCAAATGCCTTTAAAACCTTTTTATTTACTATTTCATCTGTTACCGCAAAATATTTTCTTCTCTCAGAATGACCTACAATAACATATTTTACGCCTGCATCCTCAAGCATACTTGGAGAAATCTCTCCTGTGTAAGCACCTTTTTCCTCAAAATGCATACACTGGGCACCCATATAAATATTGCTTCCTTTTGTTTCTTCCATAGCCGGCATAATAGAGATGGCCGGAACGCACAAAATTACATCAACTTCATCACTTTCTACTACAGGTCTTAACTCTTTAACGAACTGAATTGTCTCGCTTGGAGTTTTGTTCATTTTCCAGTTACCTGCAACTATTTTTCTTCTTGCCATATTTTCCTCCTTACCTCCTGCAACTATATATAATATGTCAACCACACTGACACTTTTATGCTGCCTTGCTGCACTTCTTTACGTAATAAATAATTCCTGAAGCAACAGCATAAATTTCTTTAGCTGAAAATTCGCGAATGCGAATTTATAAGCGCCGCTGCCTTGCGGCGCTTTTTTACTTATCATTAGCAGCCGCTACACCCGGAAGTTCCTTACCTTCAAGGAATTCAAGTGATGCACCACCACCTGTAGAAATATGTGTCATCTTATCACCGAAGCCAAGAATATTTACTGCAGCTGCAGAATCTCCACCACCGATAATTGTTGTGGCATCAATCTCTGCCAATGATTTAGCTACTGCTACAGTACCTGCTGCAAAGTTTGACATCTCAAAGCAGCCCATAGGTCCGTTCCATACTACTGTCTTTGCATCCTTTACTGCGTCTGCATACATCTGTGCTGTCTTTGGTCCTATGTCAAGTCCCATGTAATCTGCAGGGATGCTTCCCTCGCAAACCTTTATATTTGCATCATTTGAAAATGCATCTGCTGCTACTGAATCTACAGGAATCATAAGCTTAACGCCCTTTTCCTCTGCTTTCTTCATCATATCTGCAGCATACTGCTTGTAATCCTCTTCATATAATGACTTTCCAATTTCCTCACCCTTTGCTGCAAGGAATGTAAATGCCATACCGCCACCGATAATAAGTGTATCTACCTTGTCAAGAAGATTGTCAATAACTGAAATCTTTGATGAAACCTTTGAACCGCCAAGAATAGCAACAAAAGGTCTTACAGGATTGTCTACTGCATTTCCGAGGAAGTCGATTTCCTTCTGCATAAGGTATCCTACTACAGCTGTGTCAACATACTGTGTAACACCTACATTTGAGCAGTGTGCTCTGTGAGCTGTACCGAAAGCATCATTTACAAATACATCACAAAGAGATGCAAGTTCCTTGCTGAATGCTTCACCATTCTTTGTCTCCTCTGCTCTGTAACGTGTATTCTCAAGTAAGATTACCTCGCCATCCTTCATTGCTTCTACGGCAGCCTTTGCGTTTGGTCCTACTACCTCAGGATCTGCTGCAAACTTAACTTCCTGTCCAAGAAGCTCTGTAAGTCTCTTAGCTACAGGTGCTAAAGATAATTCAGGCTTTGGCTCTCCCTTTGGCTTTCCTAAATGAGAACAAAGAATAATCTTTCCTCCGTCATTTATTAATTTCTTAATTGTAGGAAGTGCTGCTACAAGTCTGTTTTCATCTGTAATTTCTCCATCCTGTAAAGGTACGTTAAAATCGCAACGTACAAGCACTCTCTTTCCTGCTACATTAATGTCATCTACTGATTTCTTATTTAACATTTTATAATACTTCCTTTCTGTTTTTTAATTTTTTATACAGTGAAATTATAATGGCAAAACAAATGATAAATTCCCGCCTGCAGATTTTTCTGTGTAGAATTTATATTGTCACTTATATTTCCCATCAAAAAGAATAAAAAAGCGCCGCACGGCAGCGGCGCTTATAAATTCGCATTCGCGAATTTT
>CAMENQ010000134.1 GCA_945928585.1 uncultured Roseburia sp.
CATATTTATCACATATTTACATATTTTATTTGTCAGTTATTTTTCATTATCACATTTAAGCACATTGACAAGAAACGCTAAGGCAAGTCCCTGTCCCCAGCCCTGTATCCATGTTTTCGGAACGTTGCGGTATCCGTCTCTGTCCTTCATAACTGCTGTTCCTCCTGATACGTTAAGCACTCTTCCATCCTCCGTTATATTTGAAAGAATACCGTCAAGAGCTTTCTGCACATACTTTGTATGAAGAGGATTGTCATTTAATATCATAGCCGCTGCTATACCGCAGGAAGCAGAAACCTCCTCAT
The DNA here is from genome assembly GCA_945928585.1 of uncultured Roseburia sp. Classification (GTDB taxonomy): domain Bacteria; phylum Bacillota; class Clostridia; order Lachnospirales; family Lachnospiraceae; genus CAG-303. The sequence goes on from CAMENQ010000134.1 coordinate 306, forward strand.
ATGACTCCTTATCATCCACTATAGTATGCCAGAGTCCGTTTTCACTTTGAACAAGCTTAAGTCCTGCAAGCTGGTCTCTTAAAGAGCAGTCAATCTCCATAAACATAGGGTAGAGATAATTTATATACTGCTTTGCCATAGCCATGGTATACGCTGTCCATCCGTTTGCCCTGCCCCAGTAAAAGCCTGACATATGGTCCTTTGTCAGATTATTGTAGCCATGATAGAAAAATCCTGTAGCCTTATCCTGTAAATATTGAATATGCCAGTAATACTGATTTAAGGCATCCTCCACAAGACTTTCATCATCCAGCTTTTTTCCCATGCGAAGCATAAAATAAGCTGCCATAAACAATGTATCACACCATGCCTGCTCAGGAAAATCATTGTTTACGGATACAGTATGCTGCAATACATTATTTCCAAATCTTAATGCATCATTTCTAAGATACTGTATCTTGCTCTTTGCTATATCCATATACTTTTCATCGCCGGTAGCTTCATAAAGGCTTATCATGGAATGTCCCATGGCACATGTATTTACGGTCCACGCCGGAAGTCCAAGCTCTATATATTCATCTACCCATTTTATAAGACTGTCAATATACTCCTGATTTTTTGTAGCCTCATATGCCTTGCATACCCCATAATATGCTACTCCGCAAGGCCACTCCCATGTCATGTCCATAGTCATGGTTTTCTTTACTACTGCATCTATTGCATCCAATATCTGCTGTCTGTCGTATTTCAGTTTCATTTTTTACCCATACCTTTCTCACTATACCTTTTTTATTATTTTCTTCCTACTATATGAACCTTTATCATGTTTGTTGTTCCTGACACGCCAAGAGGAACTCCTCCTGTATAAACCACCTTATCCTCTATCTGCACAAGCTTGTTTTCCATAAGCTTTTCAACCGTATGGTCTATAAGCTCAAAAGGATCCGTTTTTTCCTCTACGATTATAGGTGTAACTCCCCATGAAAGGTTCATCTGTCTTGCAACATAATCATGTGTGGTGCAGGCAATTATGTCACAGCCCGGACGGTATCTTGAAAGAAGTCTTGCCGTAGTGCCTGACTTTGTTACCGTAATAATGTATTTTGCATTTAAGTCAAGTGCAGTAGTAACGGCCGCATGTGAAATAGCATCCACTACGTTAGGATTGGCATTTCTCTGTAATTCAAAAAATCTCTTTCTGTAATCTATGTCACTCTCTGTTCTGAGAGCTATTTTTACCATAGTTTTAAGTGCTTCCACAGGGTATTTTCCTGCTGCCGTCTCGCCTGAAAGCATAATGGCACTTGTTCCGTCGTAAATGGCATTTGCCACGTCTGCTGTCTCGGCTCTGGTAGGTCTTGGGTTTTTAACCATCGATTCAAGCATCTGAGTAGCTGTAATAACCTGTTTTCCTGCGTTATACACCTTTTTAATTATCATCTTCTGATAAACAGGCACATCCTCGGCAGGTATCTCCACTCCCATGTCTCCTCTGGCAATCATAATGCCGTCTGAAACCTGTATTATCTCATCGATATTCTTTACGCCTTCCATGTTTTCTATCTTTGCGATTATATTTATGTTTATGCAGCCGTTTTCCTCTAAAAGTCTTCTTACCTGCAATACATCTGATGCACTGCTGACAAAGGAAGCCGCAATAAAGTCATAACCGTTTTCTATACCGAATAAAATATCTTTTTTGTCCTGTTCACTTAAATAAGGAATGGAAAGTCTTACATCCGGCACATTTACACCTTTTTTATTTGACATTACGCCACCGTTTATTACGGTACATATAATGTCTGTATCAGTAAGCTTTTCTACCTTAAGCTCTATAAGTCCGTCGTCAATAAGTACCCTGTCACCAATTGACAAATCCTTTGGAAGATTTTCATAGGTAATGGCTACTCTTGTTTCGTCACCTTCTATATCCTCTGTTGTAAGTGTAAATGTATCTCCCTGATTAACTGTGATTTTTCCATCCTTGAAATTTTTAAGTCTTATTTCAGGTCCCTTTGTATCGAGAAGTGCTGCTACATGTCTTCCATATTTTTCACGAAGCTCTTTTAATTTATTTATTCTTGCAAGCTGTTCTTCATGGTCTGCATGTGAAAAATTGAATCTTGCCACATCCATACCGTTTTTTATCAGTTCGTCCAAAACTCCTTCTTTATCTGTAGAAGGACCAAGTGTACATATGATTTTTGTTTTACGCATTTCTTCTATTCCTTTCAATATATCGGCTTGAAGCCATATAGTTTTATAATACTATCTTTTCCAATAAATGTCTATCCATTCTTTTAATTTTTGCTTTAAGCGACTAGTAAGTAACCATTCATCCCTGTCATATATCTGTGTTTTCGCACGGTCATCATATAGTAAATACCTGTATAAATTTTGGACTTAATCCACATAAAAATAAAGAGAGTTCTCACATATAAAAAATAAATATGTAACACTCCCTTTACTTAAAAATATGAATTAATTAAATAAATATATGTATAATTTTTCAAATTTTATCGAACATATGTTATCTTCATATCTACATTTGAATATTTTACTCCTGCAATATATGATGAATCCTTACTTGATGATGCTAAATTGGTTCCTGTCATATAAACAGTCCATGTTCCTTTCCCATGTTTTCCACTAAATAATGATGTTTTCATTACGTTTCCACTTTTCCATGGAATAATCTCTGTTGTACCATCCGGAGCAGTAATCACAATGCTTTGTGCCATTATTACTCCCTTGCCTCCGATTCTTGATACGTTGGAACAATCAATTTGAACCTCTTGCACAATAGAATCCTCAGTTAATCCATAAAAATTAAATGTAATTGTATTTGATTTTCCTGTTTCTCCCGGCATTACAGATATCGACATATTGCTTATTGACATTACTGTTTTTGAAGATTTTGTAGCTGCAAATACTGATATTTGTGATATCATCGTTACCATAACTACTAGAATAATTGCTAATCCAGATTTTCTAAACTTTTTTACATTATTCAAAACACATTCCTCCGTTTTTTTACATTGTTTTTACATTAAGTTTTATATATTTATTTAATTATTTCCTATGCCTTTACTTCAAAATTATTACCACTTTCACAATCAAAATTGTCATAAACTACATTGCTTTTTATTTTCATTTTTTCACTACACCATACTTTATAATACTCACTATCCATAGTTCTCCATACATCTCTTTCTGCTTGTGTTGGCATTTCCCCCCATCCTGCGCCTCCTGTATAAATCAAAACTTCTTCACCATATTCATTGTATACATGAACAGAATGACCGTAACCTATATCATTATAATCTACTTCATAAGGTATCCCAAACATTATACATACCCATCTTGTATATAATTTATCTTTTTTTCCATTCACACTGTTGGAATTAATTGATGCACTTACTTTATTTTTTAATGTTTCCCTATCAGGTGCCACCTTTGACCTTTCGTCCTTACTAAGCTTAAAATATTCTTTTCCCATATAAATACCCTGACTTGCATCTTTTTTTGCCATATTAATAATTTTTTCTCTAGTACTATCCGTAAGTTTCCATTTACTTTTGGGTATCACTGAATATTTTCCACCTGTAACTTTTTCTGTTTTTTTTATAGCTAAACTGTTATTCTCCATTTTTTCTCCATTCAAAAATTAAAACTATTCAATATTAATTATTATTAATAATTAATTTTTTATTGCTAAAAACTTAATAGATTATTTTATTGTAACTTAATATATACCTGTGCTAGCAAATATATTTTTCTTCATTTCGTATGCATATATATTAATACTATACAATAATTCTGTCAACATTTTCCAGGAGTATTTTCGCTCCTATTATTCATCTGCAGACCTCATCCAACATAAACTCCCTTTGTGCTTTCTCCTGTATAATTGGTCAAAATGATCAACCCGGACATATCTTCTATTGACATCTGTAAAAATTCACTGTTATACTAAAAACAATTTATAAATGGAGGTTTTCTAATGAACAAACAAATGAATAAATTACCAAAAATTTTCTTTGCAGTTTTTCTGTCCATCCTGCTCTGTATACCGGCTGCTTTAGCAGTTTTTCATTATACACAGCCTATTAAGGATGTATGATTTATACTGACTGTCCTGATTTTGACAACTATAAAGAAAAGCCATCACCTGAACATGGATATGGGTTAAAGATTATCCGACAGATTATAAGCCGGTTTGATAATAATATGCTCATAGAGCAGACGAAAACTGAATACAAAATTGCGGTAGTGATTCCGTTGTCTTCTTAAATTTATCATAAAAAAATTGCCGTAATAGAATAGTTCCCTTCCCCAATACATATATTAAAGCAGACAACAACAAAAAGTTTACATCTGTCAGTAAATTTACAGGAGGGAACATTATGCCACCGCATCATATAAAAAAAATAATACTGCACATTTTATTATTTGTAGCTGCCACCCTTGCCATCCCAACAGTCATAACCCTTTTATTTGGTGAAAAATCCGAATCAAGGATTTATAAAGCTTCTGACAGTGGAAAATACGTCACTTTGGAATCCAGTGGCGTGACAGAAAAAATGGATGTGGAAGAATTTATCCCTTGTGCAATTATGGGACAGCTTTCCATTGAAAATGAGGAAGAACTTTTAAAAACCTTTGCTGTTATTATGCGTACATATATTTACAAAGAAATGGGAGAAAATAATACCATATCTGCCGACAGTCTAAATATTCCCTATATGTCCTACAGCGATATGGAAGCTTTATGGGAGGATGCTTTCCCCGACAATTATAACCGTCTTATGAAAATTATGAGCAATACGTCTCTTGAGGTTATGACATATAATGATACACTTATAGCTCCATATTATCACAGCACTTCCTGTGGAAATACACGGGCCGGCAGTGAGGTACTTGGAGATGAGTTTTCTTATATGTGTGCTGCAAGCTGCCCCGATGATAAATCATCCACCGATTATTTTAAAGCATATTACTATGAAAATGACGAATTTGCAAATCTTGTGCGTGCCATGGACAGTGAAATTTTAATAGATGATGCTGCTCCTTTGGAAAATATACAAATCGTATCAAGGGACAGCTCCGGCTATGTTCTTGATATGAATATCGGTAACCGTACCATAAATGGGACTGTGTTTTATGAGGCTATGAATATTAATTCTCCCTCTTTTATGATAGAGGAGTACAATGGTGGCATCAGAATAACAACATACGGTAAGGGCCATGGGCTCGGCGTCAGTTTGTGTTATGCCTCGATGCTGGCTGAAAATGGTTCCTCTTACAAAGAAATTTTAAATTATTTTTATACAGGTATAAAGATTTCTTCAATTAATTAATATAAATTTTTTTTATAAGCATAAATATTTATTCAATTAATTAATTTAATTATATATATAGATATATAGATAGATTTCTTCAATTATAAAGATTTTTCAATGAATTATATTTAAACATTTTTGCCTGCATATATTAACTTCCATTTGGCGATACTATAACTAAAAAGATTGGAGGTTTTTATATGCGACATCAAAAAAATATATTTAGAGACAAATCCTTTATGGTGATGGCAGGCGTTTCTGTTCTTGCACTTGTAGGCATAGGTGCAGGTATGATTCTGCAAAATAATACAAAAGAACCTGACAGCGGATATATTTCTGATTTAAATGGTAATAACAGTTCCGATAATTCAGAAGATATCCGGGGCAATAATGACAATAATTCCGGAAATTCCAATCAGAATATTGCTGCAAACAGCGGTGCAAAAAAAAGCAATGATGACGAAAAGACTTCCGAGGAGTCTGCCACTACTGCAAATAACGAAGAAAATACATCTGACTCTTCTTCCCTTACTGCAAATGAGGATTCCTCTAATGATGGTGGAAGCAGCGAAGCCGGCGTAAGTGTTTCAAATTTACATTTTTCCTCTGAAAGTACACTAATCTGGCCTGTTGAAACAAATGACGTAATTATGGATTTCAGTCCTGATTCCACTATTTACTTTGCCACACTGGACAAATATAAAACTAACGATTCCATATGTATAAGAAGTGATGTGGGCACTCCCGTATATGCCGCCAGTGCAGGAATTGTAAGTGATATTGGATATAACGAAGAAATCGGTAATTCCGTTTCTCTTGACCTTGGTGATAATTTCACTCTCCAGTATGGACAGATAAAAGACATACAGGTAGAGGAAGGCGATGTGGTAGCTGAAGGCGATTTACTGTGCTATGTAGCAAATCCTACAAAATATTACAGTGTGGAAGGGCCAAATCTTTATCTTAAGCTGTATGATGGTGAAACTGCCGTAGACCCTCTTGATTATCTGGATTTTGAATAATTTAAGTAACAATTCAGTCCCAATGTCACTTAGTTAAGGACTATTTTAATT
>CAMENQ010000135.1 GCA_945928585.1 uncultured Roseburia sp.
GATTTTACTATTTCTACGTGTTTAGTATTAGAAATATATTAATCATCCTTAAAAATCTTTCACTGTCATTCCATATGCTGAAAATATCTTTCACTTTAATTCAACATTCCGATACATACTTTATCAGGAACGCAGTGCGTTCCTGTAAGTATCTTCGTTGCAGACGCTTTTACCATTCTATTTCCTCTACAGGTACAGGTTTTTCATTTACACATACATCTGAAACCTGTCCGTTTTTTATTTTGAATATCTTGTCTGCCATAGGTGTTATAGCCTGATTATGAGTTATGACTATAACTGTCATTCCCTTTTCTCTGCAGGTATCCTGCAAAAGCTTAAGTATGGCCTTTCCCGTATTATAATCAAGTGCTCCAGTAGGTTCGTCACATAAAAGCATTTTGGGATTTTTTGCAAGTGCCCTGGCTATGGCTACTCTCTGCTGCTCTCCTCCTGAAAGCTGTGCAGGGAAATTATCCATTCTGTCTTTAAGTCCTACTTCCATAAGCACCGTTGCCGCATCGAGGGGATTTTTACATATCTGATTTGCAAGCTCAACATTTTCCTTTGCAGTGAGATTCGGTACAAGGTTATAAAACTGGAATACGAAGCCTATGTCGTATCTCCTGTATGTAGTAAGATTTTTTGAATTATACTTGCTTATATCCGTTCCATCTACGATGACACTTCCTGACGTAAGGGTATCCATTCCTCCTAAAATATTTAAAACTGTAGTTTTTCCTGCTCCCGACGGCCCCACAATAACTGCAAATTCTCCCTTTTCAATGTTAAGGGTTATTCCGTCTACGGCTTTAATGGATACTTCACCTGTTTTATACTCTTTTACTACGTCTTTAAGTTCTATAAAGCTCATCTTACATCTCCTTTTGTTCTCTGCTCCTAATCATTAATCACCAATATTTTCTATACCGTACATTCTGCTTATTTTCCTTAGTTATGCAATTATACCATATTACTGCCTGTTTAAGCAAATTAAAAATTCAGCCTGAACGGACGGATACATAATTGGATACTGTAGTGTCACCGTCTGGAAGGGCTGTTATATATTATGTGTGTACGCATTGAGAAGGATGCTAGAAATTTATTGATACGATACCGTCATCTGCCTAGCAGAGGTCGTCTGTTTGAGAAAATGGCTGTATAGCCATTTTCGAGTTACGACCGGAGCTTGGCAAATGACGGTATCGTATTAATAAAATTTCTTGCGTCCTTCGAAGCGTACACACATAATATATAACAGCCCTTCCAGACGGCGACACCACAGTATCCAATTATGTATCCGTCCGGCTAGGTTGAATTTTCACTACAGCCACACTATTTTACCCATTAAACGCTACTTTAAGTGCCTGCTCTATATCTGCTATTATATCGGCTGCATCCTCGATTCCAACGGAAAATCTTATCAAATCAGGCTGTACTCCTGCTTCAATAAGCTGTGCCTCCGAAAGCTGTCTGTGTGTATGGCTTGCAGGGTGAAGTACGCTGGTACGTGCATCTGCCACGTGTGTAACAATGGCTGCAAGCTTAAGATTATCCATAAACTTAATGGCTACATCCCTTCCTCCCTTAAGTCCGAAGGAAATTACGCCACAGCTGCCATTTGGCATATATTTCTGTGCAAGTGCGTGGTATTTGTTATCCTGAAGTCCACAGTAATTTACCCATGCCACATTATCATTTTCATTTAAGTATTTTGCCACTGCATCTGCATTTTCACAGTGTCTTTTCATTCTAAGATGAAGTGATTCAAGACCTAAATTTAATAAAAAGGCATTATGAGGTGACTGAACTGAACCTAAATCTCTCATAAGCTGTACTGTTGCCTTTGTAATGTAGGCTGCTTTTCCAAATTTCTTTGTGTAAATAATACCATGGTATGATTCATCAGGTGTAGTAAGTCCCGGGAATTTTTCTGCGTGTGCTTCCCAGTCAAAGTTGCCGCTGTCTACTATACAGCCTCCTACTACTGCTGCGTGTCCGTCCATATATTTTGTAGTCGAATGGGTAACTATATCTGCTCCCCACTCAAATGGCCTGCAGTTTATAGGTGTGGCAAATGTATTGTCAAGAATAAGAGGTACACCATGGGAATGTGCAAGTCTTGCAAATTTCTCAATATCAAGAACTACAAGTGAAGGATTTGAAATGGTTTCTGCAAATACTGCCTTTGTATTTTCCTTAAATGCCTTAGCCAGTTCTTCTTCAGGTGCATCAGGGTCTACAAATGTAAAGTCAAGACCGAATTTTCTTAAGGTGACGTTGAATAAATTAAATGTACCTCCGTAAATAGGTGCTGAGCATACAACGTGTCCTCCTGCCTCACATATGTTTATGATAGCGAAAAGGTTAGCTGCCTGTCCGCTTGATGTAAGCATACCTGCCACGCCGCCTTCAAGCTCTGTTATCTTTTCTGCTACTGCGTCGCATGTAGGATTCTGAAGTCTTGAATAGAAATATCCCTCTGCCTCCAAATCAAAAAGCTTTCCCATATGGTCGCTTGTATCATATTTGAAGGTTGTACTCTGGTATATAGGAAGCACTCTTGCTTCTCCTGACTTTGGAGTATATCCTCCCTGTACGCATATTGTTCCTAAATTATTGTTTTCTGACATTTTAATCCTCCATTTTTATAAGAATTTTTCTTTCTCTCTGTATGTATAATTTTTTCATTATACACCTTCAATATACACTAAACGATATTCTACCACATATTAAATGTTTTTTCAACATTTCCTACTAATCCGCAGGACATTTCTTCTGGTACCACATACTTTTCTATTACACCAAAAATATCCTCCTGCGTGACTTTTTTAATTCTGTCTATTGTAGTTTTAAATGGGAGAATTTCTCCATGGTCCATATATGACTTTGCATTTCCGTTCATTTTTGTCATAATGTTATCCCTGTTTAATGTCATCTCCACCACAAGCTGATGCTTTGCTTCATTAAGCTCCTCTGCCGTGACTCCGTTTTTACGCAGACTATTAATGCATTCCCTTATAAGCTCGAATACATTCCCGGACTGCTCCTGATTCATGGCTGCATATATCTGCCACAGGCCTGTATCATAAAAAGCACTCTTATATGAGTACACTGTATATGTAAGTCCTCTTTTTTCCCTGATTTCCTGAAATAATCTTGAATTTACGTCTCCACCCATAATAACATTCATTACGGTGAATGCATATCTGTCATCATCCCTTACAGACGGACCTTTAAATGCAATATTCATATGAAGCTGCTCTATATCTTTTTTCTTAATGAACCTTGCAGGAATATATTCCGGTGTAGCAAGTTTCATCTTCCTTCCTTTTTTTCTTATACTGCCGAATTTTTCTTCTATAATTTTAAGTGTCTCCTGCTTATCAAACTTACCTGCCACGGAAATTACCATATTTTCCCCTGAATAATGTTCTTTTATAAATTCCAGTATGTATTCTCTTGTAAATCCTCTTACGGTTTTCTTTTTTCCTGATATGTAATAGCCTAGGGGCTGATTGTCCCACACCTTTTTCTGAATACACTCATGTACATAATCCTCCGGTGAATCCTTGTACATATCGATTTCCTCACAGATAACGCTTTTTTCTCTCTCAAGCTCCTCCTCTTCTATGATGGAATTGCATATCATATCGCTTATTAAATCGATAGCCTGATTAAGATATTCAGGAAGTGTTCTTGCATAAAAGGAGGTGTCCTCCTTGCTTGTATATGCGTTTAAATTGCCTCCTAAGAATGCGGTTTCTCTTGATATATCATTTGCAGTTCTTGTTTTTGTTCCCTTAAAAAGCATATGCTCTATCACATGGGAAATACCATTGTTTTCTTTGCTTTCATATCTGGAACCCACCTTTATCCATACGCCGAAGGCAGCTGAACTATAGTGGCTGCCGGCTTCAAAGATTACTTTTATTCCGTTTTTTAGTTCGTGAATTTCTACCATTGATTCTCCTTTAACATTAATGATTTTCATTACCGGATTATAAATACACTTAACTAAGCAATTGCATATTTTCAAAAAAGTGCCGCCTTAAAGCGACACTTTTTATTCATAAAGCAACAGCATAAATTAACGCCACAAAAAATTCGCGAATGCGAATTTATAAGCGCCGCTGCCGTGCGGCGCTTTTTTTACTGAACATCTTTCATACTAAAGCTTATTCTTCCCATCTTGTCCTTGCCAAGGCATACAACCTTAACAACATCACCAAGTGTAAGAACGTCTTCAACACGATTAATTCTTTCGTTAGAAATTTTAGAAATGTGAACCATTCCCTCTTTGCCCGGAGCAAACTCAAGGAATGCACCAAATTCCTTTATGCTTATTACTTTTCCTTCAAATATCTGGCCTTCCTCAAAGTCTGTAACGATAGTCTGTATATATCTTACAGCCTTGTCCATCATAGCCTTATCGGTACCGCATACTGATACTGCTCCGTCATCTGTAATATCAATCTTAACACCTGTTTCCTCGATAATGGCGTTAATTGTCTTACCTCTCTGACCTACTACGTCACCAATCTTTGAAGGGTCAATCTGAATCTGGATAATCTTTGGTGCGTATGGGCCTACCTCAGGTCTAGGAGCTGCTATAGCCTTGCTCATGCAGTTTTCCATAATGTACATTCTTGCTTCCCTGCATCGTGCAATAGCACCCTCTACGATATTTCTTGTAAGACCATGAATCTTAATATCCATCTGAATTGCCGTAATACCTGCATCTGTACCTGTTACCTTAAAGTCCATATCTCCGAAGAAGTCCTCAAGTCCCTGTATATCTGTAAGAAGTACATAATCATCATCTGTCTCACCTGTAACAAGACCACATGATATACCTGCTACCATCTTTTTGATTGGTACACCGGCTGCCATAAGTGACATACATGAAGCACATGTAGACGCCATTGATGTAGAACCGTTTGACTCGAAGGTCTCTGATACTGTACGGATAGCGTATGGGAACTCCTCCTCGCTAGGAAGAACAGGTATTAACGCTCTTTCTGCCAAAGCACCATGTCCAATTTCACGTCTTCCCGGACCTCTTGAAACCTTTGTTTCACCTACTGAGTAAGCAGGGAAGTTATAATGGTGCATATATCTCTTTGAGGTTTCGTTCTCATCAAGACCGTCAAGCTTCTGTGCTTCTGAAAGAGGTGCAAGTGTACATACATTACATATCTGTGTCTGACCTCTTGTAAACATAGCAGAGCCGTGAACTCTAGGTATAATATCAACTTCTGCCGCAAGTGGTCTTATCTGTGTAATTTCTCTTCCGTCAGGTCTCTTGTGATCCTTAAGAATCATCTTTCTTACAGTCTTCTTCTGATACTGGTAAAGAGCCTCTCCTATAAGTGGAAGCCATTCCTCATTATCAGCAAATGCTTCTTCAAGCTTTTCCTGAATAACTCTTATATTTTCTTCTCTTACCTGCTTTTCGTCTGTAAATACTGCTACTTCCATCTCCTCAGGAGTAACTATTTCCTTCATTTTTGCAAATAATTCTTCCGGAATGGCACAGCTTTCATAAGTGTGCTTTGGCTTTCCTACCTCAGCTACAATCTTATCAATAAATGCAATAACCTGCTGATTTATGGCATGTGCTGCATATATTGCCTCTATCATTTTACTTTCAGGTACTTCATTTGCACCTGCTTCTATCATAATAACCTTTTCTCTTGTAGATGCTACTGTAAGCTTTAAGTCAGAATTTGCATTCTGTGATGCATTTGGATTGAATACAAACTCACCATTTATAAGTCCTACCTGTGTAGTAGCACAAGGACCGTCAAAAGGAATGTCCGATATGGCTACTGCTATGGCAGAACCGAGCATAGCTGTAAGCTCCGGGCTGCACTCAGGGTCTACTGACATAACCATATTGTTAAGTGTAACGTCGTTTCTGTAATCTTTTGGGAACAATGGTCTCATAGGACGGTCAATTACTCTTGATGTAAGGATGGCATTTTCTGAAGCCTTTCCCTCTCTCTTGTTGAAGCCTCCCGGTATTTTACCTACTGCATAAAGCTTCTCCTCATATTCTACACTAAGTGGGAAGAAATCTATTCCCTCTCTTGGCTTTTCAGATGCTGTAGCTGTAGATAACACTACTGTATCTCCATAGTGCATAAATGCTGCTCCATTTGCCTGCTTAGCCACTCTTCCCACATCTACGGTAAGAGTTCTTCCGGCTAATTCCATACTAAAACTTTTATACATATTTTTTCCTGCCTTTCAACCTAACAATAGACAAGGCTGTAGCCCTGTCTATTGAAAAATTAATCTTTGTAAAATTATTTTCTGATTCCTAACTTCTCGATTAAGTTACGGTATCCTTCAAGGTCTGTCTTCTTTAAGTAATCAAGAAGACCACGTCTCTGACCAACCATCTTAAGAAGACCTCTTCTTGAGTGATGATCCTTCTGATGTGTCTTTAAATGCTCTGTAAGCTCCTGAATTCTAACTGTTAAAATAGCAATCTGAACCTCTGGAGAACCTGTGTCCTCTGGTGTTCTTCCGTATGTTTTAATTAATTCAGCTTTCTTTTCCTTTGATATCATTTTAAAATCCTCCTAAAATATAATATCGCGATACACATTAGTTCCGGTCGGAGTGTCCGTAAACCAAGTATACGCTTTGTGCCTTAAACAAAAATATAGTTGTTCAGCACACTCACTGAACAACTATACCATAAACCATTTTAA
>CAMENQ010000136.1 GCA_945928585.1 uncultured Roseburia sp.
CTATACAGTTTGATAAAATAGTTAATTGAAAGGACATATGAGAAATGAAAAAAATATGGAATTTCTTCGATAAACTTAATGAAATAGTATATGTTACGGATATGGATAGCAATGAATTAATATATATGAATCAAAAGGGCATGGAACTTTATAATATTCATTCTTTGGACGAACTTGACGGGCTGAAATGCTATGAACTTCTTTATAACAATAGTACTCCCTGTGCATTTTGCAACAATAATGAATTGGAAGAGGGATGTTTTAAAGAATGGCAGTATTTTAACCCAACTGTAAATAAGTACTTTTCTCTGAAAGACACTATGATTATGGATGGAAACAGACGCTGCCGACTGGAGATTGCCCTTGATAACAGCAGGCAGGAGAAGCAGAATCGAATATTTTTAGCTCAGCAGAACTACGAACATCTTGCCAATGAGGGAATTCGACTGGCACTTACGGCAGAAACACCTGACAAATCCATTGATATTATTTTGGAGTATCTTGGAAAAACGCTGAATGGGGAACGTACTTACATTTTTGAAAGAAATGCGTCCGGTTGTGATGATAACACGTATGAATGGGTGGCAAAAGGTGTAATTCCGGCTATAGACAGTCTTCAGAATCTGCCACCTGAGGTCTGTGCAGACTGGTATCAGACATTTAGCAAGGGTAGCAGCGTTATTATGGAGAACATAGAAAATATCCGGGAGGATGATCCTGCAAAATATGAGATTCTGAAAAATCAGAACATTAAGTCTCTGGTTGTTATTCCCCTTTATTGTGACAATGAGGTAATAGGATTTTATGGTGTAGATAACCCGGAGAGTGAGTCTTTTGAATACATACAGAATATGTTGCAGATTTTGGGACACTTTATTGTATCCTGCCTGAAACGCCGCAACATTTTAAAACAGCTTGAGGAGATGAGCTACCTTGATGCTCTTACAAAATTCGGAAACCGTTTTGCTATGGACAGATATATAGAAAAATGCAGTCTGGATTCCAGCCTGGGTGTGGTATATTGCGATATTACCGGCCTAAAACGTGTAAATGACTCAGAAGGACATATAGCAGGTGACAGACTGATACTTCGTGCCTGCGACAGTATCAAAGAGGTATTTGGCGAGTATGGGATGTTTCGTATAGGTGGTGATGAACTGTTGATTCTGTGTCCGGGAATAGAACAGGGTAAGTTTACAGAGTCCGCTGCCAATCTTAAACAGGTGGCTCATGAGCATTCCGTGATATTGGCTGTAGGTGCTGCCTGGCACGAGAAGAAAGAGGACAGCATTGATTATCTTCTGTCGGAAGCAGAGAGGCTTATGTACGAGGACAAATCACAATATTATAAAAATGCAGGCATAGACAGACGAAAATAAAGGGAAATTCCAGAAGCAACAGCGAAAATAAACGTAACCAAAAATTCGCGAATGCGAATTTGTAAGCGCCGCTGCCGAGCGGCGCTTTTATCATGTAGTTATAAATGTAGTATACCCATCATTCCGCAACCTGTTTTCCATAGCCACCGCATTAGCCAGATTAGCATATGCCCCTACCTGAACTTTATACATACCATTAGAGCTGACAACATATGCAGGATATCCTGCATTATTTAATCTCATTGAAAGAGTAGCTGCAGTATCGGCATTATCAAACGCTCCCACCTGGACTCTGTAAAGAGGAGTTTCAGATAAATCACCCATATCAAGAGTATCAAGAATACCATCAGCTATAGCCTCTGCTATTTCATTAAACTGTTCATCGAATTTTGCATTATCACTTGGATTATCTATAAATCCTGCTTCTACAAGAAGTGCAGGCATTTTTGTCCTTTTTAAGACTACAAGATTTGGTCTTTCGGTTACACCTCTGTTAAGCCAGCCAAGCCCTTCGAGATTTTCATTTATGTTTCTTGACATTTCCGCTTTTATACCGCTGTCATCATATACAAGTGTCTCAATTCCTGTACCCTGACCGGGTACTTCAGTTGCATTTCTGTGAAGTGATACAAAAAAGTCTGCGTCGGCATTATTTCCCATAGTTGCCTTTTCAAATGGTGTATTATAAACATCTGTTGTTCTGGTATATTCCACATCTATACCGGCATTTTCCAGTATTTGTCCTACGGCAAAGGCAAGGTTTAATACATCATCCTTTTCCTTTCTGCCTTGAAAAGATGCACCCCAGTCAGAGCCGCCATGCCCCGGATCTATAACGATTTTATATGCCATAATTGTCTCCGGAAATAATCTTATTCTTTATATTATATGAAAGAAAGTACTTAAGTTTACAAATAAAAGTCTTAAAATAGGTTGATTTTTATTAGGAAAATTAGTATATTAAAATGAACAGTGTATATGCCTTGAAAGGCATAACCGGAATTATGAAAGGAATATAATAAAATGAAAAAAATATTAGATTTGATGACAGAACAGTTCGCCAAAGCATTTGCATCGGCAGGCTATGATGAAAAATACGGACGGGTTACTGTTTCAAACAGACCTGATTTATGTGAATATCAGTGTAATGGTGCTATGGCTGCATCTAAGGAATATAAGAAGGCTCCATTTATGATAGCAGATGATGTAGTGGCAGCACTTCTTCCAAATGATATGTTTAAATCGGTGGAGGTAGTAAAGCCGGGCTTTATAAATATTATTTTAAGTGAAGAAATGCTTGCTTCGTATATAGATGAGATGGCAGGAGAGGAAAAGCTTGGCTATGAGGCCGACGGCACAGATACCATAGTAGTAGATTATGGTGGACCAAACGTAGCAAAGCCTCTCCATGTAGGACATTTGCGTGCAGCTATTATAGGTGAAAGTTTAAAGAGGATATTTAAATATGCGGGAAACAATGTTATAGGAGATGCGCATCTTGGAGACTGGGGACTTCAGATGGGACTTATTATAGAGCAGCTTCATGACAATCAGCCTGATTTACCTTACTTTAATGAATCATATGAGGGGGATTATCCAAAAGAGCCGCCATTTACCCTTTCAGAACTGGAGCAGATATATCCTGCGGCATCAGCACGCTCAAAAACAGAAGAAGAATTTAAGGACAGGGCACAGGAAGCTACCTTTAAGCTTCAAAAGGGATATAAGCCATATGTTGCACTGTGGAAGCATATATTAAATTTATCTATTCCTGATTTAAAGAGAAATTATGACAATCTTAACGTAAGCTTTGAATTATGGAAGGGTGAAAGCGACACGGAAGCTTATATAGACGGACTTATATCAGACCTTGAGGCTAAGGGACTTACATATGAGAGTCAGGGAGCAGTAGTGGTAGATGTGGCTAAGGAAACAGATACTAAGGAAATACCGCCATGTATAGTTAAGAAATCCAACGGAGCAGCACTTTATGCCACCACAGACCTTGCTACCATAGTTATGCGTGTTAAGGATTTTAATCCTGACAAAATAGTATATGTAGTGGACAAGCGTCAGGAAATGCATTTTACACAAGTATTCAGAGTGGCAGAAAAGGCAAAACTGAGCGAAAAGGCAGAATACTTTTTCCAAGGCTTTGGTACAATGAATGGAAAAGACGGAAAGCCGTTTAAGACAAGGGAAGGCGGAGTAATGCGCCTTGAAAGTCTTATAGAAGAAATAAATAATGCCGTATACAATAAGATAATGGAAAATCGTCAGGTGTCAGAGGAAGAAGCAAAGGAGACTGCAAAGATTGTTGGACTTTCAGCCATCAAGTATGGCGACTTGTCAAATCAGGCTTCAAAGGATTATGTGTTTGATGTGGACAGGTTTACTTCTTTTGAGGGAAATACGGGACCTTATATTTTATATACCATTGTCCGTATAAAATCCATTATGGAGAAGTTTGCAGAGACAGGAAAGGATGCAGACAGGTTTGGAGGAAAGGTAAATACTGAATTAAGTGAAAGTGAAAAGCAGCTTATGCTTGAATTATCACGCTTTAATGAAATGATGGAGAGCGCATATAAAGAAATGGCACCTCACAGAATATGTGCATATATATATGACCTTTCAAATGCATTTAATAAATTCTACCATGAGAATAAGATTATTGCTGAGGAAAATGAGGAAAAGCAGGCAGGCTATATAAAGCTTTTACAGGTGACAAAGAGGACACTGGAGGTATGTATAGACTTACTTGGCTTTAGTGCTCCGGAAAAAATGTAACAAAAGGACTTTATATTTTTAAATGAGTATGATAAAATAAAAGGTATGTTACAAAGAAATAAAAGATAGAAAGAGGTACATATAATGAGCCAGGAGAAAGTTGATCGTTATAAAAAGGAAAAGGCAAACAGAAAAAAGAGTTTAGCTAAGAAAAAACAGCAGAAAGCTCTTAAAACGATAGGTGGAATAGTTGCAAGTGCAGTACTTATTGTAGCTATAATATTTTCTGCGAAGCTTTTGAGAGGTGATTTTAAAGGCGACGCAGAAGCGGAGACATCTTCATATTCGGAGGAGTATCTTGAGCAGATAAGACAGATGTTTAGCACAGAAAGTGCAACCACAGGTGCTACCACAGGAGAAACAGAAACCACAACAGGTGTAAACGAATAAAGATTATATATCAAAAGAGGTGCCGCTGCCGAGCGGCACCTTTGGTGCCTTTTTAGTCAAAGGTTTGTATTTTCTTTGAAAGATTATTTATAAGTGTTTCATACTTAAGCAGGTCTTTATTTGCCATACCATTACTGTTTTTAATGATTTCAAGAAGATTTTCAGCAGCTGTTACGGCACGTCTGTAGCAGTCATTCTTCTGTCTTACTGACGGCTTAACCTTTGTTTTAAGTATATCATTGCCTGTTTCAAGGACCTCTCCTGTAAGTAAATCTACAGAGCCGCCATTATAAGGTGCATAGGCAGGTATACCGAAAGTATCGGTAACAAGGTCGGCAAATATGTCTGTAACCTTATCTTCGCCATGCACAACAAACACCTTGGCAGGCTTTTCATTCATGGCAGATATCCAGTTTAACAGTCCGTTTTTATCAGCGTGTCCGCTAATGCCTTTAAGTATTCTAATACTTGCATTTACCTGAATAACCTCACCAAAAAGTCTGACTTCATCTATACCATCCACAAGCTTTCTTCCAAGAGTACCCATAGCCTGATAACCTACGAAAAGAATAGTACATTCCCTCCGCCATAAATTGTGCTTAAGGTGATGTCTTATTCGTCCGGCTTCACACATTCCCGATGCAGATATAATAACCTTAGGACGTTCATCAGTGTTAATAAGACGTGATTCATCACTTGTTATGGTGGTGATAAGTCCCTTGAATATAAGTGGATTTATGCCTTTGTTTATAAGCTCAAGTGCCTCGCCATCAAAGCAGTCATATTTGTTTTTATTAAATATATTTGTGGACTCGATGGCAAGAGGACTGTCTACATATACAAGAAAGTCATCATATTCAGGAAGGAGATGTTTTTCCTTTATCTCTCTGAAAAAGTATAAAAGCTCCTGTGTACGGCCTACGGCAAAGGAAGGGATAACAACATTTCCGCCTTTATCAAAGGTTTCCTTAAGTACTGTAAGAAGCTCTTTTATATAATCAACCTTTTCACTGCTGTGAATTCTGTCGCCATAAGTAGATTCTATAACGAGATAATCACCACCTTCTACAGGACTTGGATCCTTGATTATTGGCTGGTTTGTATTTCCAACATCACCTGAAAAGATGATTTTTCTTTCCTCGTCATTCTCTTTAAGCCATATTTCTATGGCAGAAGAGCCAAGCAGATGTCCTATATCAGTAAATCTTAAAGATACATTTTCAGAAATTTTTATTATCGTGTTGTAATCACAAGGGTGAAAAAGAGCTATAGCAGCCAGCGCATCATTTGTAGTATATAATGGTTCAAATGGCGGCATATCAGCACGTTTTCTTTTTCTGTTACGCCACTCTGCTTCAAACTCCTGAATGTGGGCACTGTCCTTAAGCATAATGGAACAAAGGTCTGCAGTGGCAAAGGTAGAGATAATTTCGCCCTTAAAGCCGTTTTTGCACATAAGCGGAAGAAGACCGGAATGGTCAATGTGGGCGTGTGTCAGAACAATAAAATCAATATCTGATGGTGATACGTTGATTTCCTGATTTTCATACAGGTCAGGTCCCTGTTCCATACCGCAGTCCACAAGAAAATGGTGACCTGCAACTGAAATCATATGACAGCTGCCGGTAACCTCGTGTGCGGCACCCCAAAATGTCAGTTTCATATTCATTCCTCATTTCTGCACACATTTTTGTATAAGAATTTTGTGTCAAGTGTGCACAGACACAAATAACTGTTCACGATAATTTATATGATTATATTGTAACTCTTAAGCCTGTGTTTGTCAAACTATTGAGGTAGACAAAAGGACTTTTCAGGTGGTATAATATTAGAAATAATTTTTTTATTACGGAGGAAAAAAAGTGGATAAGGGAGATATTCGCATAAAAAATGCCATTGTCCATATACTGGATTCAACTATAGGTATGCCTGTGTTATCAGACACCGTTCTGAATGTGGGCTCTGATATGGCAGATTTTCTGGAGGAGCATATATATAAGACTATTGTAAGTGATGATATAAAAAAATGCAGATTTGTGGAGGAGGAGTCTGAAGTTTATAATATCATTAAGGATTATAAGGAGAATGACACGGCATTTATACCTATGTCAAAGTCCATTGGAGAAATTTTATATGGCATTATGAATGCAAATATAG
>CAMENQ010000137.1 GCA_945928585.1 uncultured Roseburia sp.
ACCTATAAAATATTTATTATTCTGGTCATAAATTGATTCATCATATATCATATTTCCTTCTTCTTTTACTACACTATATTTTTTAGCTTTTATTTTTTTATCTCTATACCAAAGCTTTAAAGGTGCTGAATTGCGTTTTCCTGCTCCTAAAACAAAATCAATATCTTTATTTATAAATCTCTCACTAAAATCTATTCTAAACTCATCCAATTGATATGTTCTAAGTTTGCCCGAATACATAGGATCTATAGTAATCTTACTTCCTGTCTTCTTATAAATACTATATGCACAAGCATACTGAAATAATTGATTACCAAGGCCATCACTGATTCGAAATATGTTACCCATTATATTTTCTCCATTATCACTTTTCTGATTCATTCTTATTTTGCATCATAATTTATCAAATCACTTCAAGTATTATATTATAATTGAATTTTCATGTCCACCTGTAGGCAAATTATTATAACCCTGTCAATTAATTCTTTGTTTTAGTTTACTTACCAGCGCAGCATATAACAGACATAATACTACTGTTACTATAAATGAATCAAAGCCCAGCTTATTTGGTTCATGAATAATTACAAATGTATAGAATGAATAAAATATCAAATGTGAAAGATATATTCTGGTACTGTATTCTCTGCATTTAGGCCATATCTTTGAATTTGGAAGATTTATCCCCAGGCAAAACATAAATACAAGCATACTCTCTGCCATTGTTATCCAATGTATAACGTACTCATGCATTGAAATCTCTACTATATTCAATCCAACAATTCCTACCAGGCATGTCAATTTGCCAAAATAATATCTATATGTGGAAATCATTATACCTATAACCAGATAAATCATTCCCTTAAAGACACCACCATTATTAAATACATACTGAAATAAGTATACCACATTATATTCAATCCCATGAAGATTATCCAGATTGCCAGCTGCATTAGAAAGTATCTCGCTGATAACATATATAATCGCTGATATCAAAAATATTATTTTGACATCTATATTCTTTTTGTGTAACAACTTTATTAAGAATAAAGCATATATCGTTGCCAATAGATATGACAAATGGTAAGAGTTGTAAAGCTTACCTACGAATAAGAAATATTTCACATAAGACAGAACACAACTTATAATATTATTATCAGAAACCACATAACCATATATTGTTAATGGGAAACTAATCAAAGTCCATATGCAATACATTTTAATAATTTTAAGCATATATTTATTAATTCGTGCCTGCTGTTCTTCCTTATTCTTCCCTTTCATTCCATTTTGCAGAAAAAATCCAGAAGCTATATAGAAAAATGGAACTGTCCACTCCTCAATCATAACAACCAAATTAATAGCTGCTGGATTTGTCCATGTTACAATCGGATTTGTATGGGCTGCTACAACAGCAATTGCAAAAATCAATTTGAACAGATCAATGCTGTTATAGTTTCTTCCCTCTTCTAATTTTACAAAACTCCGCATTTCTGTAATCCCCATATTTTATTAAATTTTACCTCTCTTTATATTTAGAATGCATTGATAGCATCAATTACATAATCCTGTTCTTCTTTTTTCATGCCATTATACAATGGGATGGACAGAACGGTTTTAGCATATCTTTCTGTAATTGGCAATGCTCCCTCTTTGATTCCAAGATACTGATATGCTTCTGATAAATGTGGAGGTATCGGATAGTGAATAATCGTACCAATATTTTTCTCATCCAGATACTTTATCAGTTCATCCCTGTAATCAGATTTGATTACAAACTGATGCCATATATGAGTCGCACCCTCCCGAATCTTTGGTAATTCTATCTTGTCATTCTTTAACTCAGATAAATAACGGTTGCAGATTACCCTTTTTTCTTCCTCCAACTCACTTAAGTGGGAAAGTCTTACACGTAATAACCCTGCCTGCATTTCATCCAAACGTGAATTCGTCCCAACCACTTTGTTATAATAGCGTTTCTCACTGCCATAATTGCGGAATACTCTGACATCCTCTGCAATCTTTGGATCATCAGTAACAATAGCTCCTGCATCACCAAATGCACCCAGATTTTTAGATGGATAGAATGAAAAACATCCAATATCACCAAATGAGCCTGTCATTTTGCCATTAAATTTCGCACCATGAGACTGTGCACAGTCTTCAACGACACGGAGATTATATTTCCTTGCAATCTCCATAACAGGTTCCATATTTGATGCCTGTCCATACAGATGTACTACCAAAATAGCCTTTGTTTTATCTGTTATTTTCTCTTCGATTTTTGATGCATCAATATTAAAATATTCGTCCGGCTCTACAAACACCGGTGTCGCACCATTAATTGTAATGCCCATAACACTGGCTATATAAGTATTTCCCTGAACTATGACTTCATCCCCTTTGCCAATACCAAGCACACGAAATGCAATCCACAGTGCATCCAATCCACTGGCTAATCCACGACAATATTTTGTTCCAACATAAGAAGCAAACTCTTCCTCAAATGATGACACTTCTTTTCCTAATACATACCAGCCGGAGCGGAGCACCTCTAGTGCTTTCTTCTCAAATTCCTGCTGATATAGATAAAAACCACGGTCAAGGCGGTTTGGCATTATTTTTTCCATTTACTTTCTTCCCTTTCCATTATACACAATAATCTGATATATTAAGTCAATTAGTTTTAGTATATCGAATTATTTATGTTAATTCAATAATCATTAGCTTAAATAATTATAGATATGTGATTTTTCTAGTGCTTTTTATAACAAAATGTTATAATATAGCTTTGTATGACAAAATAATGGGGAGGCATATTATGAGGGAACGCTGGGCAGATAGCGTCAGAGGATTTGCCATTTATCTGGTTGTGTTAGGACATTGTATCCAATACGCTTCACATGAAGGATATGACTTTGCTGATAATATAATATTTAAATTAATTTACAGTTTTCACATGCCATTATTTATGGTTCTTACCGGATATCTGTTTTGGTATACATTATCAAAATATTCATTATTAAATGGTATTATTGCAAAAATAAAAGGTATTATGATACCTTGCATGACATGGGGACTGGTAACTTATATCACAGATATTATTATAAACGATTACAAACCAGTAAGTTTATATGGCTATCTGAATTATATGGCATATTCAAACTGGTTCTTATGGGCTGTATTCTATTGCTCGCTTATAGGTTTTGTATCAAAGTATTTATTCAAAAGTACATTGGTTGGATATGTAATTATATTGGCAGCCAATTATTTTATTCCACCAGTTGCAAATATAGCAGGTGCAAAAAGATTAATGCCATTTTTCATATTGGGAATTCTACTTAATCAGTATCAGATACCTGCAAAACTCAAAGAAGTAAAAATAAAGATATTAACTTTTATAATATTATTTGTTTTCTATGCTTCAGCAATGTTATTTACCCCTGATGTCGAGTTGATCACCGGAACTGCAGGAAGTTTACTGGTTTGCTTTATATTCTGGATAGTATCAGAACATTGCAAGCTTGAAATACTGACAAAATTTGGTCAGGTATCAATAGGAATATATGTATTTACAGGAATTGTATTTTACTTTATCATTAAAGACTATTGCAGAATTACAGAAGCATATAGATATGCAGTCCGTACAGGATATATATTTGTATTGTCAATTTTTTTAATGATAATATCATATTTGTTATGCATACTGCTTGGAAAATGGAAAGCAACAAGTATTCTTTTTTTAGGAAAATATTTAAAAAACAGGAGGTAAATCATGCATCAATATTTAGAAATTATACTTATGCTGTTCATATTTAGTGTATTTGCTACAATAGAATATGTAATATTAAGAAAGCGTATTAGTGGAGTTAACGAAAGGAAATATAGTTTCTATATCTTCTCCTTCTTTTTCTCATCTTACTACTTCATATTATCAGCAATGAAATATTATCTGGGATATAAAAAAGAGAATTTATTTGACAGTTTTTGGGATTTACAGCCAATAACATTAGTCCATTATGGAATTCCACTACTTATTATCAGCATCATAGCACCCTTTTTATTACAATGTATTTTTAAGGATATATCTTGCAAAATAATAAGATTCTTTGATTCAACAATGTTTCTTGTATTATCTTTTACATGGCTGTTAGTAAGAGCAGTCAATAACAGAGCATATTGTGTGGCTTTTATTATTGCTATTCTCATTAGTGCTTTTGCAATATTCTATCTAAAGAAAAATGAGATTAGCTTTGTCTTTGAGAAAGATACCAGACAAAAGATTGCCAAGGCACTTCCCTTTATTATTTTTTGGCTTATATCGGTTGCAATATATATACCTAATGAATTATATCTTAACAATGCCTCAGATTTTCCAATGTCATACTGGTACTTCTTTGGAATGTTATTATTGGGAAGTCTTATATCCGTAATCATTTTATGTATTGGTATGGTAGTATATTTAACAGAAAAACAATTGAATATATTTTGTGTATTGATGTTTGTACTGCTGATAGTAGGATATATACAAGGAATGCTTTTAAACGGAAGTATGGGAGTACTTGATGGTTCACAGCAAGCGTGGAATTTCTCACAATATGCCATAAATATTGGCATCTGGATAATTCTTGCTGCTGCCATTATTATATTTAGCATCTGGAAAAAAGAAAAAGCTTATAAGATAATGAGAATTGTGTGTGTATGGCTGACTTTGACACAGATAGTATCACTTGGTGTAATGATTATTTCTTCTGATGATACGGCACCAAAAAGTGAATCACTGCTTACAACAGACGGACTGCTTGAAGTAGGAGAACATAATAATATTATCGTATTTGTACTTGACAGATTTGATGGACGAAGAATGGATGAAATTTTAGAACCAGATCCAAATTTTCTGGAACCATTACAGGATTTCACATATTATGAAAATGCTGAAAGTGAATTTTCACCAACAGAAAACAGTATTCCTTATCTGATAACAGGTGCAACCTATAATAAAGACTCTACAGAAAAATATATTTCGTATGCGTATGATAATAATCCTCTTATAACGGATATGAATAATAATGGATATGATATCGGAATATATACGAACAGCAGATATGTTCCGGAAGAGTTCAAAGACATAGTTTCCAACTATAAAGATGGCATACAAAGAACATGTAATATGTGGGATTTAGTCTCACTGATGACACAGTGTTCAAGATACAGGATGGCACCATTCGTAGCAAAAGAATACTATCAATATGATACAAGTGATATCGAATTACTTGTTACAAATGAAAAAATAACAAATATCGAAAATGATATACCTTTTTATAACAAGTTGATTAACGAAGGACTTAAGGTCAACGAAACTACAAATTCTAACGGAACTTTCCGTTTTATTCACATGCATGGTGCACATGCTCCGTATACTATGACAGAGCAATTCCAGTATATAGAATATGACAACAGAAGAGATGACGGTTGGGGAAGCAATGGAGTATCACAGGCTAAGGGTGCATTAAAAATTGTATATGAATATATAAGACAGTTAAAAGAATTAGGAAAATATGATGATTCTACTATCATTATTACAGCCGACCATGGATATACTGAAAGCTTAAGTGATTCGGACGGAAACATGATTGACATTTCTTTCCCTATTCTGTTTGTTAAAGAGAACAATCAGCATAATAATGGAACACTTAATATTAATAAAGCACCTGTTTGTCATGAAAATGTAATTGCAACAATCAGAAATATAATCGGTGTAGATACAAAAAATGCTACATTGGATGACATATCAGAAAATGATGAAAAAGTGCGTACCCTTAAAATATGTTCTAATGATTTATTTGAAGAATATGAGATTAACGGTGATGTACGAGATATAAACAATTGGAAATTATTATATTCAAATGGTAAATATGCCGGATCGATTATAAAAGAATAAACGTCAAAAAACACCTGAGCCTGGTTAACAGACATCAGGTGTTCTTAATCTTACCCGAAGAATCTCTCTTCAAGCATCAGGCACAGGCAATGATAAACCGGCAGATGCAATTCCTGTATCTTATATGTCTCATTCTCTGCAACAACTATTGCAACATCCGCCATATCCTTAATCTTTCCGCCATCTCTTCCTGTCAGTGCTATTGTCTTTAATCCTTTTGCCTTAGCAGCTGTGTTGGCATATAATACATTTTTAGAGTTACCTGATGTTGTGATTCCAAGGAATACATCACCTGCAACACCATAACCATTTACCTGTTGTGCAAAACTTAACAATGGATCTACGTCATTAAGATAGGCTGTTGAAAGCGCCACATGGTCTACAAGTGCAATAGCCGGAAGTGCACCTTGAAGCTTATCTGCAAGTGCAGCACCCATATCGGCATCCGCTTCTACAAGACGTGCAACATATTCTTTATCAAGCTTTCTTGGAAGGACAAAGCTTTTCATCAACTCACCTACAATGTGTTCCGCATCTGATGCACTGCCACCATTTCCAGCTATCAGAAGCTTTCCACCGTTTTGATAGCTCTCCGCAATCACTTCATAAGCCTTGTATATATCATCCTTACTTGACTTTAACACCGGATATCTTCTAACCAGTTCTTCTAAATAATTCATTTGTTATTACCTCT
>CAMENQ010000138.1 GCA_945928585.1 uncultured Roseburia sp.
TAATAATATTTTCGGCCCAAACATTCAGAAGCATGTCATTTTCACTTCAACTTATTTTTAAAAGTGGAAGTAAGGTACCACAAAATCCTGAAACAATTATCCCAGAGGACACAGAACTTGAGAAAAAGTATAAGATGAACAATAAATAAAAACTTGTCCGATATGTCCGACAAAGATGTGATAATATACTATTGTGAGATAAGAGACAGAACTCTTGTTTGACGTGAATTATAACTCCTTATATATAACAGGCACCTTCAAAGGGTGCCTGTTTGTCACAAAAAGAGAGGGCGTGTCGGATGGAAAATGAGATTAAAGAAGAGGAAATTTACTGGTTAAAGTGTCCTCAATGTGGTTATCCCAAAATGATAAAGTATTATGATAAGACTGTGTTGGTAAACTTTCCGGCATTTTGTAAACGGTGTAAAAAAGAACATATTGTAACATTGAAACCAAATAGTAGAATATTTATATAAAATAATAGCACAATGAAAAGAAAAATGATTAACAATAGTATTAGGAGGTAACATTATTAATGAAACGAATTATAATATATATAAAAAAATTATTTGATAAAGATAATATGGACATGGAAGATGAATATAAATTTAATATAAGTGTTGAAATGGCTATATATAAGGATGTGTGCGGTAAAAGATTAAAACGAGAAGAGAAGAAATTAATATGTGATAAAAATAAATGTAAATCATATAATCAATGGAAAGACTATGTGAGGAAAAAATATAATTGTTATCGAAAGAAACAGTTGATAAATTTTTATAGATACTTAAAACAAAAGAGTAGAAATGAGGGACAAATGAAAAAAGGTTCGGAATTATTTTTTCCAGTTATGTTAACTATTTTTATAACAGAGACATACACTAAGATAATAGAAACAATAAACCAAGATGAATTTAAAAAGTTGTTTGAAAGCTGCGAGAAAAATACGTGGTCAATGGTGATGGCATTTACACTAATATTATTAGTATTAATTGCATTTATAATAGTATTTGTAATTATATTATATATGTTTATAGCAGAAGTGTTAGATTCAAGCAAAAAAAAAGATTTTTATGAGGATTATCAAGAAATAATAGGTGAAATGATAGATGAGTTAGAATAATATAATCAATAAGTTACTAGAAATAATAATATCAGTAAAAATTGTTATTATAATATGTTAATACATTGTATAAACAATATTGCGGAACCAACTTGAATATGATAAAATACATACATAAAACAGAGCCACAGAGCCAATAAGAAGAGAAATCATCTTATTGGCTCTGTTTTTTTATTTGGAGGTACAAAATGAAAGAAACAGTTAACATATTGGGAACACCATACACAATAAAAGAAGATGATTTAAATAATCCGATATTATCAGATGCAGATGGTATATGCAAAATGTATGACAAGGAAATAATCTTAAGAAAAGAAGAATATTTGGCTGGTAATACAGAGCAGGGGAGAAGATACCGGAGAGAACACGTAATCAGACACGAACTGGTTCATGCTTTTGCAGAGGAATCAGGGCATAACTACGTAATAAATGAAGAATTAACAGACTGGATAGCAGCAATGATACCTAAGATAAATGAGGCATTTAACCGGATTATAGAATAAATACATCCTGGCAGCAGTACAGAAAAGAAAGAAGAGGAGGTGAGGCAATGCCTAGAAAAGCTGAAACAGCAGAGATACAGCAAAAAGCAAAAGAACTATATAAGCATGGAACAAAGCTTGTAGATATAGCTGACATACTGGGAGTTAATGCCGGCACTGTCCGCCGATGGAAATGTACTCAAAAGTGGGATGCAGATATTGATGATGAGCGAACAAATGACACAGGCGAACGTTCGCAAAAACGAACGAAAGAAAGCGAACGTTCGGATAACAGACAGAATACAAGTCAAAATTGGCAGCAGAATTCAATGAATAAAGCTATGGAGCAGACGTTGTCAAATGACAATTTAAACCCGGAACAACAATTGTTCTGTCTTATTTATGCAAAGACTTATAATGCTGTTCAGTCCTATATGTCAGCTTATAACACCACAAATTATAATGCGGCAGGAGTAAGCAGCTACAGACTGTTAAGAATTCCTAAAATTAGAGAAGCAATACAGGAAATCAAAAAAGCAAAGGCAGAGCAGATATTAGCAGGCAAGGAAGATATAGTAGAGCTTCAGATGAGAATAGCATTTGCTGATATGGGCCAGTATCTTGAATTTAGAGAAGAGGAGCAGCCTGTCATAGGAGCTTTCGGACCTGTTGAGACAGAGGAAAACGGAGAAAAGAAAATACTTACACAAAAGGTAAACAATGTTCATGTAAAAGACTCAAATCAGCTGGATACACAGCTTATTCAGGAAATAAAGAACGGCAGGAATGGTTTTAGTATTAAGCTTGCAGACAGGACAAAGGCAATAGACTGGCTTTCAAAATATTTTGAGGTGTTTCCGGAAGATACAAGAAAGGCAGAATATGATAAACATAGAAAAGAACTTGATAAGAGAAAGCTTGACATTGAGTTATTAAAAATGGAGATGAGCACTAAAGCAGAAACAGAAACGACAGAAAGCATAGAGGCTGATAACTTCCTTGATGCTTTTAATTCAGCTTCTGAAGAAATATGGACAGAACAGGAAATGCAACCGGAAGAGAAGAATAATGAAGAACAGGAGGATATAGAGGAATAATTGGGAAGATGTAGATAAGAGAATAAAGAAACTGAAACAATCCATAACAGAACGAAAAAACAATATGAAGCAGAGATGCAAGGCTAAAAGCTTTTTGTTTAAACCGTTTTCATTAAAACAGAAAAAGGTCCTTACATGGTGGTGTGACAAATCACCGGTAAAAGATAAAGATGGAATAATAGCAGATGGAGCCATACGAAGTGGAAAAACCTTATGTATGAGTCTGTCATATGTATTATGGGCAATGACCACATTTAATAACCAAAACTTCGGAATGGCAGGAAAAACCATAGGTTCATTCAGAAGAAATGTTCTGTTCTGGCTTAAATTAATGCTTAAGTCAAGAGGATACAGTGTTTCAGACCACAGAGCCGATAATTTGGTTATTGTAACAAAGGGAGACATAAGCAATTACTTTTATGTGTTTGGTGGCAAAGATGAGCGTTCACAGGATTTAATACAGGGTATTACACTAGCCGGTATGTTCTTTGATGAGGTGGCGCTTATGCCGGAAAGCTTTGTCAATCAGGCTACAGGAAGATGTTCCGTAACAGGAAGTAAATATTGGTTTAACTGTAATCCTGCAAGTCCAAGACATTGGTTTAAAACAGGGTGGATAGATAAACTGGAAGAAAAGAATTTGGTATATCTGCATTTCACAATGGATGACAACCTGTCACTGGATGAAAACATCAAAAAGAGATACAGGGCAATGTATGTAGGTGTTTTCTTTAAAAGATACATATTAGGTCAGTGGTGCATGGCAGACGGCCTTGTATATGATATGTTTGATGAAGATAAGCATGTCTTAAAAGGCGAAGTTCCATATGTGCGAACCCATATTGTTTCAGTCGATTATGGTACCGTAAATCCTTTCTCAGCCGGATTATGGTCATTTGACGGCAGCAGAGCAATAAGGGAAAAAGAAATATACTATAACGGCAGAGAAGAACATAAACGAATGGATGATGAAAGCTATTATGAGATGATGAGGGAAATGATAGGTGATGCGGAAGTAGAATATATCATTGTGGATCCTAGTGCTGCATCATTCATAGAAACAATAAAGAAACACGGTGAATTTATAGTCAAAGGTGCGAACAACGATGTTTTAGACGGAATAAGAATTGTAACCACTTTTTTAAACTCAGGAAGGATACTTATACACGAAAGCTGCAAAAACAGCATAGAAGAATTTGGAATGTATTCGTGGGATGAGGAAAGCGGAGAAGATAAGGTTATAAAGGAAAATGACCATGCAATGGATGATATTCGTTATTTTTGTAATACATACTTGCGCAGACAGCTGAAATGGAGGTTTTAAATATGAGTGCATATACATTTGTAAAAAATATAACAGGAAGAATGTTTAACTTTAAAAGTACGGCAGAAAAGGCTTTTAACGTAGATGAATCCGTATCTTCGGTGATGGATGCTAATATTGCATTGTGGGGGAAAATAGTATCAGGAACTCCGCCGTGGATAGATGTTAATGATGACATTGACACGATTAATTTCGCAAGTCTTTTATGTTCTGATATAGCAAAAAAGGTATGCCTTGATATAGACATCAATGTAACAGGTTCCCCAAGAGCCGATTATCTTCAATCTGTGATAAATGCTTTAAAGACAGTATTACGTGATAAGGTTGAAGATGCGGCAGGAATAGGCGGAATTATGTTTAAGCCTAATGGCATCAGTTCCGTAAATAACAGCATTGACTATGTGAAAAATGGTGACTTTATAGTGACTGAAGCAGACGGAAACGGCAATATTCAGGGAGCAATATTCAGGGATTATATTCAAAAGGGAAAAAAGTATTATACAAGACTGGAATGGCACAGGTTTACAGATGGTGTATATGCAATAAGCAACAAAGCCTTTGTTTCAAATGATGAGAATGTACTTGGAAGAGAGATAGATATACAGTCGGTGCCGCAATGGCAGGACATTCAGCCGGATGTGTATGTCGAAAACGTGGACAGACCGCTATTTTCATACTTTAAACTTCCGTACAATAATGTTATTGAAAGTACTTCGCCTTTGGGAGTATCCGCCTTTGCAAATGCAATAACGGAGCTTAAGGATTTAGATATTGCATGGAGCAGAAAGTCTTTGGAAGTGGAAGATAGTAAGCATTTAACCTTTGTTGATACTTCTATGGTAAAGAACTCCAAAACCTTTAAAATCAAACTGCCAAGATTTGTGAAAGCATATGATCCGGGAACAGGTAATGAGGATAAAATACATGAACACACGGCAACATTACTGACAGAGCAGAGAATAGCTGACATTAACAGCATACTGTCACTTATATCAACTAAGTGCGGATACAGTCAGGGACAGTTCGTTTTAGACAGAAAAACAGGAGCAATAACAGCCACTCAGGTGGAATCAGATGACCAGGAAACAATCAGGACAATAAAGGACATCAGAGATGCCTTGAGAGACTGTATTGACAATCTTCTGTATGCCATAAATGTATACGCAGATTTATATAATATTACACCGGCAGGAAGATATAAGACGGATTATGCTTTTGGCGACCTTACATACAACTGGGAGGAAGACAGGGCAAGGCACTGGCAGTATGTGCAGCAGGGAAAATATCCTCTGTGGAGATATTATGTAAAGTTTGAGGGTATGTCTGAAAAGGAAGCCAAGGCTGTAGTAGAGGAAGCTAAAAAAGAAAACGGAGCATCTGACAATGGCATATTTAATGAGGAGTAACATATGGATGAAGATTTCGGAAGATACTTATACCACAGTACTGACAGGGCAGTAGAAATATATGAGAGCCTTAATCAATATGCAGTAAGGGAAATAGTACGAAGACTTGTAAAGACAGGCTATCTGAACAGAGTGGCGGCTAATCTTATATACAAAATGCAGGAAGCAGGAATGACAATGCAGAGTATTCAGGAAGAGGTTGCAAGGCTTAGCGGTATGTCTATGAAAGAGGTAAGTAAAGCTTTTGAGGATGCAGCCATTGAAACATTACGGGAGGATATGGAGACATACAGACAGGCAGGTCTTGAACAAAACAGCGTACTTACATCTGAGGTAATGAAAAATGCCCTTAAGACAGCAATGATTCAGACAAACAATGAACTTAGGAATATGACAAATACAATGGCAGAAAAAAGCCAAAGAATATTTATAGATACATTGGATGAGGCATATATGAAGGTACAGAGTGGAATGTGTACATATGAAAAAGCCATAGCCGAAGCCATAATAGATGTATCAAAACAGGGATTATACATAAAATATCCGTCTGGACGTAAGGATACCATAGAGACGGCTGTAAGGCGCTCATTAATGACCGGATTAAATCAGGGTACAATGCGGATGAAGATAGTGAAAATGAAGGAAATGGGACAGGATTTACTTGTTACTTCACAACACGTAGGTGCAAGAACAGGCGGCAAATTTCCATATGAGGACCATTCAAAATGGCAGGGGAAAGTATTCTCACTTAGCGGCAAGTCTGAAAAATATCCTTCATTTGTAGAAGAATGTGGCTGGGGCAAAGGAGGCGGCATAGGCGGTTGGAACTGCAGACATCATATATATGCCTATGTTGAAGGAGTGAGTAAGCTTCCTGAACCTATAGACGAAAAGGAAAATAAGCGTGTAGAAGACCTTAACAAAAAGCAGCGCAACCTTGAAAGCTCCATAAGGTCAAAGAAAAGGGAATTACTCGGTTTAAAAGAAGGAATGGAGGCCACAGGAAATGATAAGCTTAAATTTGAATTGCAACAGCAGTATGACAAGTCTGCATATGAACTCAGAGAGTTAAACAAGAAATATAATGAATTTTGTTCAGATAACAATTTGAGAACATGGAAT
>CAMENQ010000139.1 GCA_945928585.1 uncultured Roseburia sp.
AATTCTTCTATGAGACATCATTTTACATCGGACAGCCTTTGGATAATGTATATATTCACAGCAAGTTTGAAGCAGAAAGAAGAGTATATGATGCAATGCTTGACGGACTGGATGCGACTGTAATCAGAGTAGGTAATCTGACCAATAGAGCATCGGATTACAAATTTCAGCCTAATTATAAGGAAAATGCTTTTCTTACAAGAGTCAAGGCAATTCTGGAGTTTGGATTATTCCCGGAATATCTTATGAAACTGTATGCAGAGTTTTCACCAATCGATAAGACCGCAGAGGGAATTGTTAAGATTGCCCAATATGCGGACAAACAGACAGTTTTTCATCTGAATAGTGACCGAGTGATATATTTTGACAGATTCCTTGAAGTGGTACATAACCTTGGAATATCTATGGAAGTTGTAAGTGGAAATGCATTTAATGAAGCTCTGCAAAAGACGATTATGCAAAGTAACACAGAGTATATTTTTGAGGCATTCCAGAATGATATGGATGAGCAGGGACATCTGGTGTACGACAGCAACATTCGCATCGAAAATGATTTTACACTGTGGTTCCTTAAGAAAGTTGGATTTGAGTGGAATGAAACGGACATGGAATATATCAAAGGATATATAGATTATTTCCGCAGAATCGGATATCTGGAGGTGTAGCATAGACCGGCTAACCACACATAATGGTTAGCCGGTCTCCATATTTTAGCCGGTTTATTTTTGCACTATTGAAGTTATTTTTCCAACCACCCAGAGAATAGCTGATACAACTAAAAATATAAGTGCAAAGCCGTTTACTTTCTCCTTCCACCGCATTGCAATAATAATTGAATCACCAATTAATGCAATTACAATTGGAAAAATAATAAAGAGATTAACTGCTTTGCCTATAAAGACAAGATACATAAGGTATGTAAAGGCTCCAATAAGCAATAATGCTACGATTGCTTCAATTATATGGAAAATACCGGCGTTTGAAATATCAGAGTGATACATAACCGGAATTGCCATAGAAAATGCAATCAGATATGCAAGGGAAAGCCACAGCAGCAGACTGCTTGAAGCCTGACTGTTCATATTTGCTGTTTTTATTATCAGGGCGGTAATTAACATTCCATATGAGATGAACTGAACAGGTGCAACTGTATATTCAGTATGTACCATACCGCCGATGAGAATAACTCCGGCAGTAATGCTTAACATAAGGTAGTTAATCTGCTCGTGAATGGCGGCGTCCCTTGTGAAGAGAGATTTAAGGAAATATCCGTTTCCGATAAAAAGCATAAACACAAAGGCGGTTAATGACAGAATCGTCACTATGTAAACGTATGCATTGAAACCGTTTTCCATCAGTCTGATGTTTTTGTCCATACAGGATCTGATAATGCTCTGCAGTCTTTCGGCGAAGAGTATCACAAAATACATAAGTACGAACCAGTTGAGAAGAAATGAAGAAATATTAACTTTCATTTGAGGACCTCCTTTTTTATTTATTCAGGTAACTGCGAAACAGTCTGGGAGTGGTCGTAATTACCTGTTTATTTGTACTTTGTTTATTATTTTAATATTAGCACAGCAGGAGGAAAAATACAATTATAATCTACTTACATTGTCAGACTGCATAACCCCATTTTGCACTACCGGAAGGTTCACTGCATCGCAGACAGCAAGGCTGAACTGTTACATATAGAAGACGTAGAAGATTGGATTTGCGCGATGGGGTATGACCTTAAGGAATGTTGTATTATTGAATAAAATCTGCTATACTAATAAAAAGTTTTTGAGGAGGTTATGGCATCATGGCACGGACGGTGGCAATAGGAATACAGAATTTCGCAGACATAGTGGAAAAGAATTATTTTTATATTGATAAGACAGGTTTTATTAAAGAATGGTGGGAGAGTGGAGATAGTGTAACTTTAATTGCCCGTCCGAGGCGTTTTGGAAAGACTTTGAATATGAGTATGTTGAACCGTTTCTTTTCCTGTGAATACGAAGGACAGGGAGAAAACAATAATTAAACAGTATTTATAGGAGAATATGCCATGACTCTGAAAAATAAACTAAATATAATAGATTCATCTGAACTTGCAAGGCAGGAAGAAAAAATAAGCAAGAAAAAGGCACTTGAAATGTTTGAAACAGGCTATCTTGATTCACTGGAAGCAGGAACTTTTGAAAGCCTTGCAAAAATTCATAAATATTTATTTGAAGACATATATGAATTTGCCGGAAAAATTCGTGACATAAACATAGCAAAGGGAAATTTCAGATTTGCACCACTTATGTATCTGGAAGCGGCATTAATCAATATAGATAAAATGAAGCAATCTGACTTTGACCGGATAATTGAAAAATATGTTGAGATGAATATAGCACATCCGTTTCGTGAAGGTAATGGCAGAAGTATGAGAATATGGCTCGACCTTATATTAAAAAAGGAAATGGGTGTGGTGGTGGACTGGAGTCTTATAGATAAGGAGGATTATCTTCTTGCAATGGAACGAAGCCCTATCAGAGACATAGAGATAAAGCATATACTTAAAAAAGCACTTACCGATAAAGTAAATGACAGAATGGTCTATATGAAGGGAATTGATTACAGCTATTATTATGAAGGGTATGTGACATATAAAACAGAGGAATTATAATGTGAGGACATATATTTTTAGTCAGGTACGAGTTGGTAAATCGTTTCTGACTAAGTTTTTAGATATAAAATGTATCAATTAGTACATTCTACATTGACATTTTTTGTACTACAGTGTATCATATATACAAAGAGGTGATGCTATGAATCCACACTACAATCAAAACTATACCAAAAAACAGATTGATGAAGTGTTGAACAAAATTAAAAGCTGTGTTGAAAACCACAGATACACAATTGCTTTAAATGAAAACAGGAAAGAAAATATAGATTTTATTAATGAATATAACATTCGCAGTGATAAACAGAAACATATTTTAATGCAGCTGCGAACAGAGGATTTTTGTTATACATTGCAAAATACAAAAAGCGGTTATGAAGATGAGATACTTTATGTTTTTGTACCGCAGGTTATATTGTTTAATGCAGTAGGAGAAAAGGAAATTATTGATGTATATATTAAATTTAATATTATAAATATGCCAAATGGAAACCGCACAGTAGTAATATCTTTTCATAAACGCAACAAGCCGGTTGATTATTTATTTAGGTAAATTGGAATTTAAAAGGAGACTTAGTTATGAGTGAAAAAAAAGTATTTTGTGAAAAATGCAGAGATGATGTGGGCTATATAGTTAGTGAAAAGCAGTTGGAAGGAAATATAAAAGGTGAAAAGTACAGTTATATGGGAAAAGAAGCACATTGTGCGCAGTGTGGCTCTGAAATTTATGTTGATGAAATAAACGATTATAATTTAAAAGCATTATATGATTCATATCGTATAAGAAATGATATAGTACCCCTCGAAGTTATTTTAAAAATACCGGAGAAATATGCCATTGGAAAGCGTCCGTTATCGCTGCTTCTCGGATGGGGGGAACAAACCTTTTCACGTTACTGTGATGGGGATATGCCCACAAAGCAGTACTCGGATATTCTAAAAAGAATTTATGCAGAACCGGACTTTTATGCAGAACTTCTTGAAAAAAATAAGGGGAATTTAAAGACGGAAGCTGCTTATGAAAAAAGCAAACGGGCTGTTAATGCACTTATGAAAACAGAAATTTCTTCAAATAAAAAAATAGACCTTGCAATTGAATATCTGTTAAATCAGTGTGAGGATATAACACCATTAGCATTACAGAAAGCATTATATTATATTCAGGGCTTTTATTATGCCTTTTATAATACGTTTATTTTTTCTGAGGAATGTGAAGCATGGGTACATGGGCCGGTTTATCGTGATATTTATTTCAGATATCGTGATTATAAATTTGATCCGATTAAAGGAAAAGATGAGTTTGATTCCACCGTATTCTCTTCATCAGAGAAAGCAATTTTAGATAGTGTAATAAAAAATATTTGCTGTTACAGTGGAAAAGTTCTTGAAAGGTTTACCCATTCAGAACAGCCATGGCTGACAACCAGAGGAGAACTGTCAGAAGGTGCTTCATCAGTAAGAACCATTCAGAAAGAACAGATAGGCAATTATTTTAGTGCCGTGAAAGAAAAGTACAATATGATTACTCCAAATGATATTAAAGAATACACTCAGACAATGTTTGAACAGATATAGTTATGCAAAGATGATTACATTCATAATGAGCATTGCTTAGAAAGCATTGTTTTAAGCATATACAGAAAGCAGGAACACTCATATGAACACAAAATATTATGAAACCCAATATATAGAACACCTTAAAAACCGAAAAAACAAGCTTATGAACATACCCATGCCAAAAATTGGCAGAGAGGCGTATTTGTCATACTTTGAAACAGGCAACAGACTGGCATACGAAAAAATATATTTTGCAAGAAGGGAATATCTTACTATCTTCGGGCTGGATGCAGTGATAAATAATGAATTGTCTGATGAACTTTTTGATATATTGGAAAGTGTGTTAAATGAGACTACATGGGTGCTTCCGGCTCACGGCTCAAGGGAGCATATAGACGGGAAAAAACAGTCTATAGACTTATTTGCAGCAGAGACAGCAGGTACAATGGCAGAACTCGTTTATTTAATCAGTAAAAAAATATATATAGAAAATAACCAAATCATAAAAGAGAAAAAAAATGATAACAGCACTGATAAAATGAGTGGAAACATAGAAAAAGACAAAAATCTTAAATGGATTGTTAATGGAGATACAGATTTAATAAAAAGATATAAATCCATATGCAGTAAGCTTTTTTCAGAACTGAGAAAGCGTATCTTTGACATATTTTTAGCCAAAAATCCCTGTGACTGGTGGGAAACTGCCTCTATGAACTGGTCTGCCGTCTGTGGAGGAAATGTAGGGATAGCAGCATATTATGTAAAGAAACTGCAGGAACTGATAAATGATAAATCGAATAAAAAGGATGATATTATAAAAGCTATAACCGACGAAGAATACGATACTATAATGGACAGGGTGACAGACTCTATGATTTGTTATTTAAAATCAATGGGTGAAGACGGAGCCTGTAGTGAGGGTGCAGGCTACTATAAATACGGAATGGAATATTTCCTAAAGTTTTACGAGATTTTGCGAAGTGAAAAGCAATGGGAAAAAATAAGAAAAATAGGAGATTTTCATAATACATCATTATTTTTACAGAAGACATATCTTGGAAATGGAAACAGCGTAAATTTTGCTGACTGTCTTTTGAAAAATAAAATGAAATTAGGAATGATTTGTATGCTCTCAAGTATATATGATGATGTAAGGCTTCATAGTGATTTTTTTGAAGGTAATTCATTGAAATTCGATACAGATTTAATGGAGATACTTGGAGGGGAAGAGTGCCACAGGTGGCTTGGAGCATATTCGGATTATATATGGGTAAAGACATATGGAGGGAAGCTTACTGCAGATAATAATAACAATAATTATTATGAGGATAACGATAATGCAAATAAAAATAATGGAGATAATGCTGAAAAAGACAATATTAATAAAAAGAATAATTCAACTGCCCTATATGGAAGCTTTGATATTTTTAAGGAAACCCAGTGGTATATAAAAAAGTGGAGCGACGGCTCAGCCTTTTACATAAAGGGCGGTCATAATGACGAAAGTCATAATCATAATGATGTAGGAAGCTTTGGCTACATTTCACGGGGAGAGGAAATACTTTGTGATTTAGGCATTGGAGAATACACTAAGGATTATTTTGGAGAGGGCAGATATGACATATTGTGCAACAGCTCCAAAGGCCATAATGTACCTGTTATAGACGGCATATATCAAAAGGCAGGAAGGAAATATGCAGCAGGTGATTTTTACGGAGATGAGGAAAGTGTATATGTATCTTTTGGCAATGCT
Source organism: uncultured Roseburia sp. (assembly GCA_945928585.1). Lineage (GTDB taxonomy): Bacteria > Bacillota > Clostridia > Lachnospirales > Lachnospiraceae > CAG-303. The sequence continues at coordinate 5,967 of CAMENQ010000139.1, forward strand.
TATGACAGCAGTGGAAAATACACAGTCAGCCGTAAGGTTGTATTTGAGGAGAACGGAGGCTTATGGATATATGACCATGTAGAGGGTGCTGATAAAATAAGCGAAAGGCTTATTTCAAGGATAAAGCCTGAAATATATGGAAATACAGCTGTTATAAATACCGGTAAGGAAAAGATTTATATTACAATTTCAGATACATATGAATCATTACAAAATATAAGTTGTGATGGAAGTATCTTATGTAATGATGAAAAAAGCTTATGTAATAATGAAAATAACATATGTCATGGTAAAAATGAATTAATTCATAATGAAAGAAAAGGACACACTTACGGAGAAATCAACGTAACAGAGGAAACACACATAAACCACAGCGGATATAAAGAGAAGGTTTATATAATAAGCTGCGATTATGTATGTAATGAAATCGGAGATAATGAAGCTGCATATAATAAATCCATACATAATGAAATTATATATATTGAAGCATTAAAAAGGTAATATTTCAGTCTTTG
>CAMENQ010000140.1 GCA_945928585.1 uncultured Roseburia sp.
ATAGGGATTATATAAGAATATATAATGCTATAGGAAGATTAGTGCAGTGCTGTGTACGTGCAAGGGTTAGTCACCAAAATTTTACACAGTTGGAAGTGGAATTATATGAGGATAAAAAATATACAGATGTTGCCATAGGAAAAGAAGATTATGAAAAAAAGCTTTCAGAGCATATGGCAGCAGGTGAAAAGAATATAAAAATATATATTCTTGATGAAAATTATTATGAAGGTAAGTACAGTGCTGAAAAAGATACAATAATAAACGGAACGGCATACATTTTAAATGGTAGTTTTGGGTCAGGTCAGCGTTGGTATACAAGTTGGACAGACTGGAATATTATATATTGTGTGGAAATGGAATTGGAATACCTTGACAGCAGGGATAATTATTATTATGCAGCCAATATGGAGGAGGCAAAAAGAATAGTTCAGGAACACAAGGATGAGGCCATAAAAATTTATTTTGAAACCTGTAATGAAGATAAAATAAATATAAAAGAATGCATTAAAGGAACAGCTATGGAGGTTTTGTATTCTGTTTATGAAAAAAAGAAAATAGTAGAATATTACACTATTGTTTATCTTTATGGAGATTATTTTAATAATATAGAAGTATATCCGTAAGTTTATAAAAATTTTACGGCAGAAAATTGAAAAAAGGAGACAGGATGGCAGCCAACCATAAAATAAATATGTTAATTTTGACATATTTATGACCAATTTTGCATATTGGACTCAAGAAACGCAAAGTTATGATATTATTAAACATATCACTTAAGACAATGTAGAAATGAAATCTATTGTTTTAAACAAATATATAGATTTAAATTACTATACGGGAGGATGAAAAAATGATTTGTCAAAATTGTGGAAATACTTTCAATGAAAATGAAAATGTATTCTGCCCATTTTGTGGAGAATATGTATCCGACAATAATGTTCCAAATGAAGCAGAGTATAGCGGAACAGTGGACGATCAATCATCTATGACAAATGCCGGAATGAACGAACAGCCGATAATGTCAAATAACGGAATGTACGTCCAACCGGTAATGTCAAATAATGGAATGAGCGGTCAGCCGGTAATGTCAAATAACGGAATGTACGGCCAGCCGGTAATGTCAAATAATGGAATGAATGGCCAGTCGTTAATGCCAAATAATGGAATGTACGGCCAGCCGATGATGCCGAATAACGGAATGAATGGCCAGCCGATGATGCCCAATAACGGAATGAACGGACAACAGCCTATGATGTTTCCGGGAACACAGTACCAGCAGTATGCCGGAAAATATTGTCCGGGTTTATCAAAATTAAATTTATTCAAATTTCCTTGGCTGAGAAAATATAATACGGCTATTATGGTTCTTTCTATTATTATGTACATATTGCAGGCATTTATGATGATTTCTTTATTTATTTCAATGGCATATGTGTCCTCATACAGCAGATATTTCTCTAGTAGATATCAGAGCAGAACTATGGCTATTTATATTTTCAGTATTACTTTGGTGTTAGTACTGCTTATTTTATCTATCGTTGGACATAATTTAAAAAGCAGCGTGGCATCAGGATTTGTTATGGGCTTTTACGTACTTAGCATAATAGCAACGATTAATAGTGGAGATGCGGTCGCATTGATTTTGGCGATACTCATATTCGGTGTGGCAACAGCAATTTTTGTTTTGGACATAATATATAATTCTAAATGGAGAGCATACAGGGATTCAGGGATAATTCCTGCTAAATAAAATCAGATAAGGAGACAAAAGAAATTATGGATAATAATAAAGGAGCATACGAAAACAATATGTATGGCGGACAAAATAATAACGTTTCATTATATGGCAGTCAGGGAAACAACATGTATGAAGCCTCAAATGGAGCAGAGCAGGCATATAATAATCAGTCATATGAAAATGCAGCATGGGGTTCATCAACCAATGCATCATATAATCAGCAGCAAAATATGAATTACGGATATGCAAACAATATGTCTGGTTACGGCTACGGCAATAATATGAATCCGGTTAACAGCTCGTATAATAACTGCGGAATAAGAGACTATAATCCAAACATGGATTATAACCCTATAGGGATGTGGGGATATTTTGGATATAGTATACTTTTTATTATTCCGTTGGTTGGATTTATTTGTGCTCTTATATTTGCATTCGGAGGAACAAGAAACATAAACTTAAGAAATTTTGCACGATCTTTGTTTTGCGGATGGATAATAAGCATAATTATAGCAGCAATAGTCATAGCTGTGGTAGCAATGTCAGCTCCACGGTGGTTTTAATAGAAAAACTCTGGAATTAATCGATTGGAGCATACAGTTAAATACAAATTTCCGATTGACATATCCGCCCAAACTAAGTATAATTTTATTCAAATATTAAATTTTTAAAGACTAAGACGAAGACAGTAGTCCGTAAGCGAAAATTGCAGAGAGCCTGAGCAGGTGGAAACAGGTATAAGTAGCCTACAGATGAAAATCACTTCCGAGTTGCACTCCGAGATATTGGAATATGGCAGATATATAAAGTTCTTTACGATAACGATAAAAACTTTGTATTAAGTAAAATTAAGCCTGATTATATTGTAGGAGCCGCCGCATTTCCGGCGTTAAAGGGAACGGGTATTAAATATACACATATTGTATATGCGTACCATGTAACAGGTGGTTAAACAAGTGATATTTGCTCTTGTCCTATTACGGGACAGGAGCTTTTTTGATTTTAAGCTCCTTACAGGTAAGTATCAGTTTATAAAGTAAAATCCGCTTTAGTCTTAAAAAAGGAAAGGAAGTAAAAGCTATGTACCAGAAGGTATCTACAGACTTAAATTTCGTAGAGAGAGAAAAAAAGACAGAGAAATTTTGGAAAGACAACGACATTTTCAAAAAGAGTATGGAAAACCGCAAGGAAGGCGAGACATATACATTTTATGACGGACCTCCTACGGCTAACGGAAAACCACATATAGGACACGTTCTTACAAGAGTTATCAAGGATATGATTCCAAGATACCGTACAATGAAGGGCTATATGGTGCCAAGAAAGGCAGGCTGGGATACACACGGTCTTCCGGTAGAGATAGAGGTGGAGAAGCTTCTTGGACTTGACGGAAAGGATCAGATTGAGGAATATGGTCTTGAGCCATTTATAACAAAGTGTAAGGAAAGTGTCTGGAAATATAAGGGTATGTGGGAGGATTTCTCAGGTACCGTAGGTTTCTGGGCTGATATGGACAATCCATATGTCACATATGACAATAACTTTATAGAATCAGAGTGGTGGGCACTCCGCCAGATATGGGACAAGGGTCTTTTGTATAAAGGCTTTAAGATAGTTCCATATTGTCCTAGATGTGGAACTCCTCTTTCAGCACAGGAGGTGGCACAGGGCTACAAAACAGTTAAGGAGCGTTCTGCTATCGTAAGATTTAAGGTGGTTGGTGAGGATGCATATTTCCTTGCATGGACTACTACACCTTGGACATTGCCTAGCAACGTGGCACTTTGCGTAAACCCTGATGAAACATATGCAAAGGTAAAGGCAGCAGACGGTTTTACCTATTATATGGCACAGGCACTTCTTGACAATGTACTTGGAAAGCTTGCTGTTTCAGCAGAAAAGGCAGCAGAGGACGGAACAGAGCCTCATGCAGCTTATGAAATACTTGAAACATATAAAGGAAAAGAACTTGAATATAAGGAATATGAGCCGCTCTTTGAATGTGCAAAGGATGTGGCTGACAAACAGAATAAAAAAGGCTTCTTTGTAACTTGTGACACATACGTTACCATGACAGACGGTACAGGTATAGTACACATTGCACCTGCCTTTGGTGAGGACGATGCAAATGTAGGAAGAAATTATGACCTTCCGTTTGTACAGTTTGTAAACGGAAAGGGTGAGCTTACGGAGGAGACACCGTTTGCAGGCTTATTTGTTAAGAAGGCAGACCCTGAGGTTATAAAAAATCTTGATGGAAGAAATCAGCTTTTTGATGCACCGAAGTTTGAACATGAATATCCGCACTGCTGGAGATGCGACACACCGCTTATTTATTATGCAAGAGAATCATGGTATATAAGAGAAACGGCAGTAAGGGATGATTTAATCAGAAACAACAACACTGTAAATTGGATTCCTGAATCTATCGGTAAAGGAAGATTTGGAAACTGGCTTGAAAATATACAGGACTGGGCTATTTCACGTAACAGATACTGGGGAACACCGCTTAATATCTGGGAGTGTGAAGGCTGCGGACATCAGGAATGTATCGGCAGCAGGGCAGAGCTTGCAGACAGGGCAGGAGATCCGAAGGCAGCAGAGGTTGAGCTTCACAGACCATATATAGATGAGGTTACATTTACATGTCCTGACTGTGGAAAGACTATGAAGAGAGTACCTGAGGTTATAGACTGCTGGTTTGACTCAGGAGCCATGCCGTTTGCACAGCATCATTATCCGTTTGAAAATAAGGAATTGTTTGAGAGCCAGTTCCCGGCACAGTTTATTTCTGAGGCAGTAGACCAGACAAGAGGATGGTTCCATTCTCTTATGGCAGAGTCTACATTGCTTTTCAATAAGGCACCATATGAAAACGTAATTGTTCTGGGACACGTTCAGGATGAGAACGGACAAAAAATGAGTAAGTCAAAGGGCAATGCAGTAGACCCGTTTGAGGCACTTGAAACCTACGGTGCAGATGCCATCCGCTGGTATTTCTATATAAATTCGGCTCCTTGGCTTCCAAACCGTTTCCATGGCAAGGCAGTACAGGAGGGACAGCGTAAGTTTATGGGTACTCTCTGGAATACCTATGCTTTCTATGTGCTTTATGCAGAGATAGACCAGTTTGATCCTACAAAGTATACACTTGATTATGATAAGCTTTCCGTTATGGATAAATGGATTTTATCAAAGCTTAACACCGTAGTGGGAGAGGTTGACAATAACCTTGAAAATTACCGCATACCTGAAGCAGCAAGAGCACTGCAGGATTTTGTTGACGATTTGAGCAACTGGTATGTAAGACGCTCAAGAGAGAGATTCTGGGCAAAGGGTATGGAGCAGGATAAGATAAATGCTTATATGACATTGTATACTTCGCTTGTTACTATATCAAAGGCAGCAGCACCTATGATTCCTTTTATGACAGAGGAAATATACCAGAACCTTGTAAGAAGTGTGGACAAGGATGCCATTGAGAGTATACATCTGTGCGACTTCCCTGTTGTTAATACATCATATATAGACAAAGAACTTGAAACAGAGATGGAGAAGGTTCTGTCTATAGTAGTTATGGGCCGTGCATGCAGAAATGCTTCCAATATAAAGAACCGTCAGCCTATAGGTCAGATGTATGTAAAGGCAGATTATGATATGTCAGATTTCTACAAGGCAATCATAGAAGATGAGCTTAATGTAAAAAATGTTAAGTTTACTGATGACGTAAGAGACTTTACATCATACAGCTTCAAACCGCAGCTTAAGACAGTAGGACCTAAATACGGCAAGCATCTTGGCGCAATAAAGAATTATCTTGCAGGTCTTGACGGCAATGCAGCTATGGATGAGCTTAATGAGAAGGGCGCTCTTTCACTGACAGACGGTGGAGAGGAAATCACTCTTACAAAGGAGGATTTACTTATAGAGACAGCCCAGGTAGAGGGATATGTATCTGAGAGTGACAATAAGCTTACTGTAGTTCTTGATACAAACCTTTCAGATGAGCTTATTGAAGAAGGCTTTGTAAGAGAGGTTATAAGCAAAATCCAGACTATGCGTAAGGAAGCAGGATTTGAGGTTATGGACAAAATACTTGTTTATGTATCAGGTAATAATAAGATTTCCGACATTTTACGAAATAATAAGACAGAATTTACCAGAGAAGTGTTGGCAAATGACATAATTTTTGATACAATAGACGGGTATAGTAAAGAATGGAATGTAAACGGCGAAGACGTTACATTGGCAGTAAAAAAGCAGTAGTACAGATTAAAAGTACTAAACGTTAATAAATCGAGGGCTTTACTATATAATATATGGTAAGGCTCTCATTTTAAAATAAAGAAAATGCACATAATATATGTTATCCCAAGGCATATTTCATATGTTGCGAGACCATTAAGGAGGAAATAAATGGCAGAGAATTTTACATTTTCAAAGGAAGAGTTTAAGAAACAGGTTAAGGATTATGTAAAGGTAGTTTCAAGAAAGACTATCGAGGAGGCTTCACAGCTTGATATTTACACAGGTGTAGCCTATGGACTTAAAGATTACATTATCGACCAGTGGATTGCCACTCATAAGGAGTATGAGGCAAAGGACGTAAAAACAGTTTATTACTTATCTATGGAGTTCCTTACAGGAAGAGCATTAGGAAATATCATTATAAATCTTTCTGCAAGAGACGAAATAAAGGAAGCTATTGAGGAGT
>CAMENQ010000141.1 GCA_945928585.1 uncultured Roseburia sp.
AATTATACAGTCACGTCAGACGAGCTGTGGATGATTATAATATGATTGAAGACGGAGATAAAATAGCCATAGGTATCTCAGGAGGAAAAGACAGTCTGACACTTTTGTATGCTCTTCATGGTTTAAAAAGATTTTATCCGAAAAAATTTACAATTACAGCAATAACAGTTGACTTAGGGTTAGGTATACAAAAATTAGATGACATAAATAATTTATGTAAACAACTTGAAGTTGATTATCATATTGTTGAAACAGAGATTGGTAAAATTATATTTGATGACCGTTTAGAAGCAAATCCATGCTCTTTATGTGCAAAAATGCGTAAGGGTGCATTAAATGAAAAAGCACTGGAGCTTGGCTGCAATAAAATTGCATATGCACATCACAGAGATGATCTAATTGAAACAATGCTGCTTTCACTTATATATGAGGGACGCTTCCACTGCTTTTCTCCCTATACATATCTTGACAGAACAGGGCTTACTGTTATAAGGCCTATGATGTATATGGAAGAATGTGATGTAATTGGATTTCAGCACAAATATCAGCTTCCTGTGGCAAAAAATCCATGCCCTGTAGATGGACATACAAAGAGACAATATGTTAAAGAATTAGTGAGACAGCTTAACAAAGAAAATCCGGGTGTAAAGGACAGATTTTTCAGGGCAATTTTAGATGGGAAAATTACCGGATGGCCGGAAATAAAAACGGAGGTAAAATAAATGCCAAAAGATGCAAATACATATTATGAAGAAGTGAGCCGTCAGATGATAAAGGAACAGCGAAAAATCCTTGAGCAGCTTCCAAAATTTGTTACAGAGTTTTTCAGAGGCATTGATGCAACTACTGCGCCACGTACAAGGGTAGGATATGCAAGGGACATAAAGCTTTTTCTTTATTTTATTGTAACACAGCATCCGGAGTATTCCGGAAAAAATATTAAGGATGTACCACTTTCACTGCTTGATGAGCTTCAGGCTGCTGATATTGAAGAATATATGGAGTTTCTTAAGCTGTATACTGATGAAGACGGAAATGAAATATCCAATTCAGAATATGGAATAAAACGTAAAATGTCAGCACTTCGTGTTATGTACCAGTACTTCTACTCACGAGAAAGAATCCATAATAATCCTGCATCTATAGTCTGTATGCCAAAACTTCATAAACGTGAAATTGTACGTTTTGATGAAAATGAAATGTATGATTTTCTTGATAAGGTAGAAATGGGAACAAATCTTACTAAACGTCAGCTTGCCAGTCATGAGAAAACAAAAAAAAGAGACCTGGCGATGATGACTCTGTTGCTTGGAACCGGCATACGAGTATCAGAATGTGTAGGATTAAATGTTGATGATGTGGATATTAACAGTGCATCACTACGTATCATTAGAAAGGGTGGAAACGTAGATATTGTTTATTTTGGATATGAGGTCGAAGACAAGCTTTTGGATTATATGGATGAACGTGATGAAATCGTAGCCTTGGAGGGGCATGAAAATGCATTATTTTTATCATCACAGAAAAAAAGGATATCTGTTAGAGCTGTAGAAAAAATGGTAGAAAAATATTCACGAATTACCGATACCACTAAGCATATAACACCGCATAAGCTTAGAAGCACATATGGTACACAGCTGTATAGAGAGACAGGCGATATATATCTGGTAGCTGATGTATTAGGACATAAGGATGTTAATACTACTACAAAGCATTATGCGACTGTTAGTCAGGATAAGAAGCAAAATGCAAGAAATAAGGTAAAATTACGTGATAATGAATAAAAAAGCGCCGCACGGCAGCGGCGCTTATAAATTCGCATTCGCGAATTTTTGGTTTCTTAATTTCACGCTGTTGCTTTAGGAATTTCCTATTATAAACAAACAGTCATATTAGACACATAACAATTAATGATGCATAATAGCTATTGGTATATACCAGCTATTGATACATAACAGCTATTTTCATATAATAGTTAAGAACATATAACTATGGCATAAGATATGACACAACGATATAGCTGCCGCTTTGTATGTTATCAGTAGTCAGACCATTGATGGACTTTAGCTCGTCTATATATTCAGGAATGGTATATACACTGCTGTCATAATACTCTCCTGCAATGTCCCATAAGGTATCACCATATTCAACCAAAATGCTCTTATAGCACTTCTCCTTTTCCATACCGTCGCCCTGTGCGGTTACCGTATTTACAATAATAACTGCGGATATAGTGAAAATAAGGGCTGTAAGGGCAATTAAAAGCTTTCTTCTGTAAAGAACAAGCTGTCTTTTTCTCTTAAGCTCAAGGCAGGTTTTATTTCTTCTTATCTGTGCTTCTTCTGCGTTATAAATATGTGTTTTATATACTGATGTGTTCATAATAATACCTCTTTTCCGTGTAAATTTTTATGTTTACAACTGTTTTATTTACAAAGAACAACTGTTCTGTATTTGACATTATAATGCACGAACAGACGTTTGTCAACATAAAAGTCGAAAATTAGTTCGGAAAATTTGTTCGAGAAACAACTTGCAATCCGAACGGATGTGTGGTAGTATAAATGTATAAAAAAAGAAAGGTGGTTTTTATATGCCAAATGGAAAGATTACGGCTAAACAGCAGGAAATCTTAGAATATATGAAAAAAGAGATTTTAGGTAAAGGTTATCCTCCTTCTGTCCGTGAGATTTGTGATGCGGTAAATCTTAAGTCTACTTCTTCTGTTCATGCACATTTAGAGACACTGGAGAAGAACGGATATATCAGAAGAGATCCTACCAAGCCTAGAGCCATAGAGATTCTTGATGATGAATTTAATCTTACAAGGCGTGAGGTTGTAAATATTCCTATTGTAGGAAAGGTAGCTGCAGGTCAGCCGCTGCTTGCCGTGGAAAATATACAAAACTATTTTACTATCCCTGTTGAGTTTATGCCTAAAAATGAATGTTTTATGCTTGTTGTTAAAGGTGAAAGCATGATAAACGTTGGTATTTACAGTGGAGATATGATTCTTGTTGAGAAACGTCAGGATGTAAGAAATGGTGAGATTGTTGTAGCTTTAGTAGATGATTCTGCTACTGTTAAAACATTTTATAAGGAAGAAGGTCATATCAGACTTCAGCCTGAGAATGACACTATGGAACCTATTATTGTACCTGATTGTGAGATTTTAGGAAAAGTTATCGGTTTATACAGACAGATGAGATAAAATAATATTATTTATATTTATAAAGCCCCTGCACCACCGTCATTGACGGAGTAACAGGGGATTTATAATATACTGCATTTTATTCGTTAAGTTTTCCCTTTCGTCCACAGCTCTTTTTTTCAGGACAATATCCTAAGACTTCACATTTCGGTTTAAACAGATTATCAACAATCCATTTCCATTCATCAGACATTTCTGACAGTGAATTACAAATATCATTAAATAACTGTCTGTATTCCCAATATGCTCTTGTACACATTCTTTGATGTGACATATCTATTAAATTACGAAGATTTCGTTTGTCAACAATTTTTGTAGCCATACCTAAAGGCAGACACATAGCTGAATCCTCTCTTGGAATATCGTATTCCTTTTCAAAAGCTGCACAATTATCATTAATACTTTTCATTAATGCAATATATTTTTCCTTTGCTTCCGCGTTTCTCTCTATAGAAGGAGGAATAACATAATCAAAGCCACCATTTTTAGTATAATCAATATAGCGTGTTGAAGCCTGTAAACGACTTGGCATACCTCCTATATGTGTATACCATTCTCTTAAGCAGCGGGCTGAGTATCCGTCAATAACCATCTCCACATTTACATATTCGAGTGTTCTGCCATGATTTGATTTTATACAGTCCATGCCTCTTTTATAATTTTTCTCATTATCTGTAACATCTGATCCCCAACATACTCCGGCACGTTTACCTATAAGTGTTATTGGATACTTAGATGTTTCTTCTAAAATAGTTACTGTTCCCATAATGAAACTCCTTTTGTCTTATTCGATAGGAAGCTCTACAGCCTTTCCATCACGCCATATTCTTTCTAAATCGTAAAAAAGCCTGTCCTCCTGATTAAATATGTGTATAATAACATCATTATAATCCATAAGTATCCAGTTAGCTGTATTATAGCCTTCTGTCTGATTTGGGTGAACATCATTCTTTGCAAGCTCATCCAGTACATTATCACTTAACGCCTGAACCTGGTTAATGTTTGAACCGCTTGCTATAATAAAATAGTCAGCAATGACAGAAACCTGACTTATATCAATAACCTTAACATTTATTGCTTTTTTATCTTCCAGTGCGGCTACTGCTTTTTTTGTTATTTCTAAAGATGTCACTGACTTTTTCTCCTTTCTTTTTTCTTTTCTTCCAATTCATCTCTAAGGTAGTTATATGCATCAAGTGTTGTGTTGTCAATTACGCCGTCTGTTGATAATATATATGAGATAGTATCATCGAAAATCATAAGAGTGGCATTATCTATATCCTGAAATGCTTCCACTCTTATCTCATCAAGACGTGGAGCCTTATCGCGGCTAGGCTCTATATAGTCAGCTACAAATACAATCTTTTCAAGTAATGTCATATTAATTCTGCCGGTAGTATGATATTCTATAGCATTTAGTATATCCTCATCCTTTATTCCATATTCTTTTTTTGCAATATAAGCACCAAGCTTGGCATGGAGAAGATATGGCAGCTTCTTTTCAGTTTCGCTAATAGGCAGTTTGTATTTTTTACATAAATCAAGCTGTTTATCATCTGAAACATTTTTCGCACAATCATGAAGCAAGCCTGCTATACGTGCCTTAAAAATGTCTGCACCGTATCTCATAGCAAGGGAAGCTGATGTAAACTCAACACCAAGAGTATGTTCAAAGCGTGATTTTTTTAACTCATCCTTCAGCCTGCCTCGTATTTCATTTAATTCATTTCTTACACTTTTATCCATATAAAAAACACACCTTTCTTAAGCTTATATATATAACTTATTATGGTTAATATACTCAGCTACCTTAGCAGGCACCATATCCGTAACTGAAATGCCGGCTTTAATATTTTTTCTTATATCGGTAGACGATATGGGAATATTATGGGTTTGCAGAAGCCTTATATCTGCTTCATATTTATCTTTTAAATATGATATTTGCTTTTCTATGGCAGAAATATCCATATCGTCCCTTACAGCAGCTAAAATAACAGCATTTTTCATTACTACCTGAGGTTTATACCATTTTTCTATATCACGAAGGGAGTCTCCACCCATAATAAAATAAAATTCACTGTCAGGATATTCATTTTTTAAGAGGGTAAGTGTATCTGCAGTGTAGATATATCCCTTACGTTTAAGCTCATAATCAGAAAATTCCAGTTTATCTGCATAATCTGATATAGCAAGCTTAACCATATCAACACGATAAGTTATATTTAAAATGTCTGAATTTGCTTTATGGGGAGGTGTGGGAGAAATCATTACCCACACCTTATTTAAATTATACTGCTCAAATGCACTGAATGCAAGTCTCAAATGGCCATTGTGTATAGGGTTAAAGGTACCGCCTAATATTCCTATTTTATTCTTCATATTTTGAATTCTCTTTTGCCTGTTTGAACAACACGATTTTTCTGCCAATAACAGTAATCAACTGAGACTGTGTCCTGTCAGCGAGTACTTCTGCTATGGATTTTACGTCATCGAGACAGTTTTTTAAAACATTTATCTTTATAAGCTCTCTTGCTTCTAATGCTTCTCTTATGGATTCTGTGATTTCAGGTGTGACACCGGATTTTCCTACATGAAGAATACAGTCCATAGTCATAGCCTGTCCCCTTAAATACGCACGTCTTTTACTTGTCAAAATATATTCACCACTTTCCTTTTTATTTATAATAATCAAATTCGTGACCGTAAATTCTTACTGTGTCACCATCCTGTATTCCTAAGGCTTCAAGCTCCTCTAAAATTCCATTGTCCTTCATGAAATTCTGGAAAAACATAAATCCTTTTTCAGATTCAAGATTTGTATAACCAAGCATCTTCTCAATCCGTGGTCCCTCTATAAGGAAAAGACCTTCCTCATTTTCATCCTTAGTTACTGTGTATGGGTCTTCCGGATTGTCCAAATATTCATCAGGGAAATATTCCTTTTCAAAGACTATCGGTTTGTCATCCATGGTCTTTAAAATGTCATTTACGGCATATAAAAGCTCTTTTAAGCCTTTTCCGCTGACAGCTGATATAGGGAATACCTTTATGCCCTTTGGCTCAAATTCATCCCGTATAGCATTTAAATATGACTCGTTTTCATCATATATTGCATCAATTTTGTTAGCGGCTATTACCTGTGGACGATTTAGAAGCTCAGGATTATAAGCTTCCAGCTCAGCATTGATGGTGTTAATATCTTCTATTGGATTTCTTCCCTCCACACCGGCTGCATCCACC
>CAMENQ010000142.1 GCA_945928585.1 uncultured Roseburia sp.
ATATGACTGTCATCAGACTATCACTCTGATGGAGAGCTATAATTATTTCATAATATGATACGCCGTGTGCGTATATGTGTTTTGGGATGATAGAGCCGGCAGTCATTATGCCGGCTTTTTTTAAATATTTTAAATAATAGGAAAATCCTAAAGCGACAGCGTGAATAAACGCAACTAAAAATTCGCAAAAGCGAATTTAGAAGCGCCGTTGCCGTGCGGCGCTTTTTAATTGCTGCGATAGCAGTGACTTAGTAAAATAAATGAAAGAGAGGATATTTTTTATGTCGATTTTTACAGGAGCAGGAGTTGCCATAGTAACACCTATGAAGGAGGATGGCAGTGTAAATTTTGAAGTATTCGGTGAGCTTGTGGAGGAGCAGATAGCAGGCGGTACAGACTGTATTATTGTATGCGGAACTACAGGAGAGTCATCTACAATGACCCATGAAGAAGATATGGAATGTATTAAGTTTGTTATAGATAAGGTAAACAAAAGAGTGCCTGTAGTGGCAGGAACAGGCTCAAACTGTACGGCTACAGCCATTCAGTCATCTGTTGAGGCAGAAAAACTTGGAGCAGACGGTGTGCTTTTAGTTACTCCATATTATAATAAGGCTACACAGGGTGGTCTTGTAAAGCATTTTACAGCTATAGCAGATGCCATAAAGATACCATGTATTTTATATAATGTTCCTTCAAGAACAGGCTGCAATATTCTGCCTGAGACAGTTATGGAAATCGTACATAAGGCTAAAAATAAAAATGTGGCTGCCATAAAGGAAGCAAGCGGTAACATATCTCAGGTGGCAAAGCTTGCAAGTATTGCAAATGGTGAAATTGATATTTATTCGGGAAATGATGACCAGATAGTTCCAATCCTTTCACTTGGAGGAAAGGGCGTTATATCAGTTCTTTCAAATGTAGCACCAAGACAGACACATGATATTGTGGCAAAGTATCTTGAAGGCAATGTAAAGGAAAGTATGGATATACAGCTTAAGGCAATACCTCTTATAAGTGCACTTTTCTGTGAGGTAAACCCTATTCCGGTAAAGGCAGCACTTAATCTTATGGGTAAGAATGTGGGAAATCCAAGAATGCCGCTTACAGAGATGGAGGAGGCAAATAAGGAAAAGCTTGCAAAGGCAATGAAGGATTTTGGAATACTGTAAAAAATAAAAATGCACAAAAGATATGTGCAGAAAAGAGGTTTGAATGACACGTATTATAATGGTAGGCTGCGGCGGAAAAATGGGAAAGGTTATCTCGGATATAGTCAGAGCCGATAACGAGGCACAGATAGTGGCAGGTGTTGATATAAATACAAGCTGGGCAAATGATTATCCTGTATATCCTGCCATAAATGAAGTAAAGGAAGAAGCAGATGTTATTATTGACTTCTCCACACCAAAGGTACTTGAAGAATTGTTAAGCTATGCAAAGGAAAAAAATGTGGCAGCAGTTTTATGTACCACAGGTTATTCCGAAGAGCAGATACAGATGATAAAGGATGCATCGAAGGAGTGTACACTTCTCCGTTCAGCCAATATGTCAATGGGAATTAACACCATGATAAAGGTAATGGAAACAGTATCAAAGACACTTGCAGACGCAGGTTTTGATATTGAGATAGTAGAAAAGCATCATAATCAGAAGCTTGATGCTCCAAGCGGTACAGCTATAGCACTTGCCGATGCCATAAATGAGCAGCTTGATGGAGAATACGAATATGTTTACGACAGAAGCGCAAGAAGAGAAAAGAGACCTGAAAAGGAAATAGGAATAAGTGCCGTAAGAGGCGGAACTATAGTGGGAGAGCATGAAATTATATTTGCAGGTACTGATGAGGTTATAGAGTTTAAGCATACTGCTTATTCAAAGGCTATTTTTGGAAATGGGGCAGTGCAGGCGGCTAAATTCTTAAAAGGAAAACCGGCAGGACTTTATGGAATGAAGGAAGTTATTGGATAGAGAGAGGGGAGAAATTCAGCATTGCTGTATGGAGTTTAGTACGGCGGTTGGGGTGTAGTGACAGGACAGGGGGCTTGCCTGATATGTGTGTAAGCTTCGGGACCGATAAGAAATTTTAATACTGCAAAACCGGTATCTTCTAAGCGGCGGTCATAACTCGGAAATGGCTTATTCAGCCATTTCCTCAGACAGATGACCTCTGCTAAGAAGATGCCGGTTTTGCAGTATTAAATTTCTAATCGGTTCCTCAATGCTTACACACATATCAGGCAAGTCCCTGTCCTGTCACTACACCCCAACCGCCGTACTAAACTCCATACAGCAATGCTGAATTTCTTTTAACAGGAAATGTATATTGTTTTTGTCGCATAAAGTATGTTATAATCATACAAACAATAAAGTGGAGGAAATAAAAATGGAATTTTGGGATATATATGACAAGGATAAAAAACTGACAGGAAGGACTATGGAGAGAAATAACTGGTGCTTAAAGGATGATGAGTATCATCTGACGGTGTTGGGAGTGATAGCAAGACCGGATGGACGGTTTCTTATTACAAAGCGTGTGATGACAAAAGCGTGGGCTCCCGGATGGTGGGAGGTATCAGGCGGAGCTGCTATGGCGGGAGAGGATTCTTTGACGGCAGTTAAGAGAGAAGTGAAGGAGGAGACGGGACTTGATGTGTCAGAGGCAGACGGTGGATATATGTTTACTTATCACAGGGAAAATCCGGGCAAGGGAGATAATTATTTTGTAGATGTATACAGATTTATAATGGATTTTGCAGATGAGGATTTGTGTCTTCAGGAGGCTGAGACGGACGGATATATGCTTGCAACGCCTGAGCAGATAAAGGAATTTGCAGATGAAGGTATATTTTTACATTATGATAGTATAAAGGAAGTTTTTATTCTGTAAAAAAACGGGAGGACGTTTATGAGGATGATTTTCAATATATTTCTTAAGGATATAAAGGGACTTGGAAAGCATTTACTTGCACTTGTGGTAGCAGTAGGTCTCTGTGTCATACCGTCTTTGTATGCATGGTTTAATATATATTCAAACTGGGATCCTTATGCAAATACAGAAGCCATAAAGATAGCCGTATTTACTGAGGATGGCGGCTATAATCTCAGCGAAGATGAATTTGTCAATATGGGAGATAAGGTAGTTGAGCAGCTTCATGATAACAAAGCACTTGGCTGGCAGTTTCCGAAGACAAAGGAAGAGGCTTTAGAAGGTGTTAAAAGTGGTGATTATTATGCGGCTATTGTTATAGGAGATAATTTTAGTGAAAGTCTTTATGATTTTTTAAATAATGGGTTAGAGAGACCGAATATTACATATTATGAAAATTCAAAGAAAAATGCAGTTGCCACAAAAATAACGGATACGGGGCGTTCAACATTACAGCAGAATATAAATAAAGAATTTGTCAATGCCATGATAAATACCATGATGGATGAACTTAACAGTCTTGCTGCAAATGATACGGATGTAATAGCAGGACTTATGGAGGATTTGAAAAAAGTAAATGAAAATCTTGATGGATATGATGTTACAATACAGTCTCTTATTGACGGAAACAACAAAATGTCAGAAAGTCTTTTAGCAATAAAGGATATTCTTCCGCAGGTACAACAGGTAATAAATGATACGGTAACATCTGCACAGATGGCAGACGTTACAATACAGACAGCCATGGATGATGTGGTAAAAAAGATGTCTGAGGCCTCAACAGCTATGGCACAGTTATCAGGAATGGCAGTAGAACAGATAAAGAAGGCGTCGGAGTTAATACCTTCTGATACTGTTGCAGCAGAGGAATGTCTAAAAAAAGCAAAAGAGCTTATTGAAAATATGTCGTCTCAAAATGAAGCACTTCTTGACGCTCTTAATTCACTTGACAATATAGATGGCATAGATTCTGCCATAGTAAATACATTGAAAAATTCTCTTGCAGGAATAAAAGCACTTGAGGAGGTGGCAGCAGAGCTTTTAAGCGAATCATCAGAGATGATAGAAGCTGCTCCTGAACTTATAGCGGCCAAGTATGAACTTTTAAAGCCTGTTTTGGAAAAATGCAGTGAGAAAATTGAAGATATACAAAATACATACAATAATATCATAGTTAAAGATATAGAAAGCCTGAAAAAATCTGCAGATTCATCGGTGCAGGCTATTGTGGAAAGCTTAAATAAAGCAGGAAACAGCCTTACAGGACTGGAAAAGCTTCTTCTTGGAGTAAGTGATGTAATTGTAACCACAAATGATTCGCTTGATATGGCAAGGAACACTATATCAGGTTTGAAAGAAAAGCTGGCAGATATCTCGGAAAAGGTTGATGGAATAGATGAGAGCGAGGGATATAAGACACTTCTTACACTTGTTGAGGCTGACGCGCAGATGTATGCGGAATTTTTCTCAGAGCCTGTGCAGGTAAGTCAGAAGAATGTATATATGTCTACAAATTACGGTACATCAGTTACACCGTTTTACACAACACTTGCCATATGGGTAGGAGGCATAGTGCTTGTGGCTATTATGAAGGTACACGTAGATTATGAGGATGAAAAAATAAAAAATGCAACCCTCAGTCAGAAATATTTTGGAAGGCTTCTGCTTTTTATAGTAATGGGGCAGATACAGACAGCTATCACCGTTCTTGGAAATATATACATATTAAAAATTGACTGCACGCATCCTGTTATGTTCTGGGTGGCAGCAGCCATAACAAGTCTTGTGTTTATATCATTTATATATTCACTTACCCTTGCCTTTGGAGATGTAGGCAAGGCAATAGCAGTAGTTATGGTAGTTATACAGATAGCAGGCTCAAGCGGAACTTTTCCTATAGAGCTTCTGCCGGATTTCTTCCAGAACATATACAGATACTTCCCATTCCCATACGCAATAAATGCGATGCGTGAGGCTATAAGCGGTCTGTATCAGTGGGATTACCTTATATATCTTGCACAGCTTATGTTGTATGGAGCAGTGGCACTTTTCATAGGTCTTGTCATAAGAAAGCCGTTCATAAAAATAGGTCATTTCATTGAGGAGAAGATGAAGGAAACGAAAATGATGTAGAGTGATGAAGGGATGTGTGAAATACAATGGGCAGAAAGAAAAATATAGAATTAGAGAAGGTTCAAAAGGAGATAAAGCAGTTTAGTGAAGAAATGCACACAAAAAATCAAAAAAGGATAAAAAACGGTCTTATATGTATAGCTGTTGTGCCGTTGTTCTTTTTACTGCTTATGTTTATTATGGATACTGCAAAGGTGGTATATCTGCTGCTTTGGGTTATTTCCCTGTTTATCATATGTACATATCTTTTACTTGTGGCATATATAGATGACAGGCTGCAGACAAAAATGAAAGAGCTTGGAGTGGAAATGGAGAATGCGGATGAACCGCTGATTGGAGATGATGTATAGTGAAAAATATTTTAAAAATAATTTCATCTGACTTTAAACGGATTAAGACAAATGTAGTTGCCATAGTGGTTATGGTGGGACTTATTGTAATACCGTCTCTGTACGCATGGTTTAACATATTGTCCAACTGGGATCCGTATGAAGCGGAAGCCACGTCAAAAATAAAGGTTGCCGTAGCATCATGTGATGCAGGAGTAACAATAGAGGGAGCAGAGGCAAATATAGGAGAAAATATCGTAGAGGCACTCCATGAGAATAATACCATAGGATGGGTATTTACTGATACGGTTGAAGCTGCAAAGGAAGGTGTAGAGTCAGGAGAATATTATGCTGCACTAGTTATTCCTGAAAGCTTTTCAAAGGATATGATTAGCTTTATAACAGGTGATTTGAAGCATCCGGAGATAGAATATTACTGTAATCAGAAGAAAAATGCCATTGCACCGAAAATAACGGACAAGGCAAAAACAGCAGTGAAGGAGCAGGTAAATGCTACATTTATAAGTACAGTGGCAAGTACACTTACAGATACCGGCAGTAACATAGCAAATTCGGAAAAGTGGTCGGAGCTTGCAGGCAGGGAAAATGCATCAATGCTTGATGTGATTACGTCAAGACTTGAAGAAACATATAATGAACTTATAACTTACGATATTATGCTGGATTCACTTATATCCATACTTGATTTATCGGAATCCGTAATGGGTACGGCAGAGGAGGTTACACCGGATATTTCACAGGAGCTTATGATGCAGCAGGCACAGCTTTATTCACTTCAAAAGCTTGTAGATGGAAATAATATTGATTCGCTTGCTGAGATATCTGACCTTATGTCAAATAATATTAACAGCTTAAACAGTATACTTGATACCATATCAAAGGTTTATGGAAATGTAAGCGGTGATGCGGACAGCTTTAAGAAAGCAGTGGCAGACGGAAAACAGACAGTTACGGAAACAAAGGCTTTACTTGAGGAACTTATGAACAAACTGTCGGGAATAATTACACTTG
>CAMENQ010000143.1 GCA_945928585.1 uncultured Roseburia sp.
TTAATAATTTATAATCAATTTATAATTAATTTATAATTAATTATGCATAGATTTTAGGCGTTTTTTAAAGTATAATAGTGCATGTTGCACAATAATAAAGTGTAGCATAAAAAGTTTAAAATATCAATGTATTAGGAGGAAGGTTATTTTATGAGAAAGAAGAAAAACGCGATTTTAGCTATGACATTGTGTGTGGCTATGGTGGCGGCTTCGGGATGTGGTGGTTCTAAATCAGACGATGAAACAACCACGCAGGAAACCACTACAAAGGCAGAATCTAACAATGTTATTCCTGAACCGGACAGTGATGATGAGACACAGGAAAAAGCAGAGGAATATGGCAATGCAGGGCAAATATCAGCTTATGATGCTGAAAAGACAAATTATACACTTAGTATAGATGCATCAAATCAGGTTCATGATATAAGCGAACTGCTTTATGGTATTTTTATTGAGGACATTAACTTTGCGGCAGATGGCGGACTGTATGCTGAGATGGTAAAAAACCGTTCATTTGAATTTACACAGCTTGCTGCAAACAATGAGAAGCATGGCTGGAAGGATGTTGGTACGGTAAGTGCCACTGTAGTTAAAGATGACACAGCCGGTTGCCTTAATGAAAATAATACAAATTATATTGTTATAGAAAATACTTCGCCAGAGCAGGCAGGTATTGCAAACACAGGTTTTCTTGACGGAATGTCAGTTGCACAGGGGGCAAATTACAAGTTTTCCGTATATCTGAAAGGTATGGATGGATTTACGGGACCTGTTCAGGTAGATATAATGAACGGTGTTAATTCAGTTGCTTCCGGTAAGATAGAAAATATTACAGGCGAATGGAAGAAATATGAACTGACACTTACATCGTCAGCATCAGCTAATGCAAATGTTACATTACAGCTGACTATAGGTACAGGTAAGGTTGCGGCAGATATGGTTTCACTGTTCCCTGAGGATACATATAAGGGCAGGGAAAATGGTCTTAGAAAAGACCTTGCTGAAAAGCTTGAGGAGCTTCATCCTGCATTTTTAAGATTTCCGGGAGGCTGTGTTATAGAGGGAAACAATGACTCGAACGCATACGACTGGAAGGATTCCATAGGAACGGGATCTGACGGACAGCCGCTTTTGTTTAATGGTACATATGGTGATGTGGCAGCCAGAAGTCAGGGTATAAACATATGGTCAGACCTTAATGCAAGTAATGATCCATACCCTTCGTATATGACATACGGACTTGGGTTCTTTGAGTATTTTCAGCTTGCAGAGGATATAGGAGCCATAGGTGTGCCTGTTGTAAACTGTGGTCTTCATTGCCAGGTTAGAGGCGGAAAGGCTGTAAATGTTCAAAGTGAAGAGTTTCAACAGTATATACAGGATGCCCTTGATTTGGTAGAATTCTGCAGAGGTGATGAAAATACTACATGGGGCAAGGTAAGAGCAGCACTTGGACATCCTGAACCATTTGAACTTAAATATATTGGTATAGGAAATGAAAACTGGGGTTCAGATTATTATATCAGATATGGATTATTCGTGGAGGCATTTGAAAAGGCAAAGGAAGAAAATCCTAAGCTTTATGAATGCATAGAAATAATGTATTCTGCTGGTGTCGATGATGGTGATAGTGGTCCGGATTATATAAAAGCATATGAGAATGCATCTAAATGGCTTGCGGAAAATCCTGATAAAACCATTGATGACTATGCAGGAGCCATAGACCATCATTATTATAACACACCGGAATGGTTCTTAAATAATACGGATTATTATGATGAAGATAATTACAGCAGAGATATAGAAAATATGACCACTTCTAAGTTTGGTGGCGGAATAAATGTATTTGTGGGTGAGTATGCGGCAAAATCCAACAAACTGGAGGCTGCGCTTGCAGAAGCAGCATATATGACAGGTATTGAAAGAAACGGAGATATAATTAAAATGGCAGCCTATGCGCCATTATTTGGAAATCTCACTGCAACACACTGGGCACCTGACCTTATCTGGTTTAATAACCATACAGTAACATGCTCGACAAACTATTATGTTCAGAAGATTTTCTCAACAAATGCAGGAACAAAGCTTTTGGGCTCAGAGCTTAAGGGAGCGGAAGCAAAGGCAGAGACCTTTAAGGGTAAGGTTGGTCTTGGAACATGGAATACTGCAGCAAAGTTCGACAACGTAAAGGTAGTTAACAATGATACAGGAGAAGTACTTGGTTCAGATGATTTCTCATCTTCAGATTCAATGAAAAACTGGACTAAGGTATCAGACGGTAACTGGAGTGTAAAGGATGGCATGCTTGTACAGTCAAGTGCATCTACAGACACAAATAAATTTGCAAATACAGGTTCAACAGTATACTATGGAAATAAAGGATGGACAAATTATACATTTACGGTAGACGCTGAAAAGACTTCAGGTGACGAAGGCTTCCTTATAGCATTTTCCGTAGGAGACAAGGACAATAACTTCTTCTGGAATATAGGAGGCTGGGGCAATACAGTATCATGTCTGCAGCAGGTATCAGGCGGCTCAAAGTCAGACCAGATATCAGGAACCGTTAAAAACTGTATGCTTTTGGAAGGAAAGACATATAAGATTAAGGTAGTTGTTAATGAAAGCAATGTAAAATGCTATTTAAATGATGAACTATTTGTAGACTATGATATGTCTGAAACATCAAAAGCAGACAGCTATCATGTTGTCAGTACAGATGAAACAGGTGATATTATTGTTAAGCTTGTAAATGTGACAGGAAATACAAAGACATTTGCTATTGATATAACAGGTGCAGAAACCATAGGTGATGTGGCAGACGTTGAGGTTGTTTCGGGTGAAAGTCTTTCAGATGATAATATTCTGGGACAGCAGGAGGCAGTTACACTGGAGAGCAGTGAAATAACAGGGGTTACGGATAAATTTAATTATACTGTGCCTAAGTATTCGGTAACTGTTTTGAGGATTAAAACGAAATAAAAAAGTGTTGTGGCGGCAGGGACTTTGCACTATTATTAGTATGGTCGGAGCATACGGAAGTACGGTCGATTCCGCCATGTGTGTGCATATTAAAATCCTAAGCTTCGGAGACAGTAAGAAAATTCAAACGCATAAATTGATGCCAGCCAAGCGGCGGTCAAAACTCGGAATGGGTTAAAAAGCAAACCCATTCCTCAGACAGTTGACCTCTGCTAGGCTGGCATCAATTTATACGTTTGAATTTTCTAACAGTCTCCTCAATGCTTAGGATTTTAATATGCAAACACGTGGCGGAACCGACCGTACTTCCGCATGCTCCGACCATACTAATAATAGTGCAAAGTCCCTGCCTTTTTATAATAGGAAATACCTGCAAATCAAATTACACATTTACACAATAATTCAATTCCATGGGATATCTTCTCCGGTGGGATACCGGAATAGTTTATGACAAGTGTGTGTTCTATATCATTTCCCATATTATGGTCTGTACTGTTTTCGGCAGGGGTGGAGGTGTGGTAAAATTCTGACAGGAAGCCTATTCTTATACCGAGAGCTTTGGCACGGTTTAGCATTTCGGCTTCGGAGAGGCGGGTGTCTACTGTCATTAGGAAGTGTAGTCCGGCATCCTGTTCTTTTATGGTACAAATGTTATTTAAAGGGCTTGATTTTATTGTGTCAAGGATAAGGTTTCGCTGGTTTTTGTAAAAGCTTCTCATTCTGTTGATATGCTTTTCAAAATGACCTTCTGACATAAATTTATATAGTGTAAGCTGCTCGAAGGTTGATACTGTACATGAATAAAAACCAAGGCAGGTGTAAAATTTATTAATCAGACTTTTTGGAAGAACCATATAGCTTATACGGATGGTGGAGGCAAGGCTTTTTGTGAATGTGTTCATATATATAACCTTGTCGTAATCATCTATGCTTTGCAGCGTAGGTATAGGTTTTCCTACCATGCGGAATTCGCAGTCGTAATCATCTTCTATAATATATCTCTCATCTTTTTCATAAGCCCATTCTAAAAGCTCGTGACGTCTTGTTATAGGAGTGACAAGACCGGTTGGATAATGATGGGATGGAGAAATGTGCAGTATATTACTGTCACTTTTTCTTAATGATTGTATTGATACACCGTTATTGTCAAGGGGGATATAGCGGCATTCCACGTTGTTACTGGAATAAACCTGTGAAATCTTTCTGTAGCCGGGATTTTCCATGGCAAATATTTTGTCTCTGCCGAGAAGCTGTATTATAAGCCCATACAGGTATTCTGTTCCTGCACCTATGATAATCTGTTCCGGAGATACATTCATACCGCGGAACTGATACAGATGCTCCGCAATAGACTGTCTTAAGAGCATAATGCCACCTGCAGGAGGATTTGTGAGAAGAAGGTCGCTTTGCTCGGACATAACCGCTCTTAAAAGCTTCGACCAGACTGTAAAAGGAAAATTGCTGTTCATATTTTTTCCGCTGATAAAATCCGCATAAATGGGTGAACTGTTTTCTGATGTAATTTCGGAAAAAACATCTGAAGCTGACGGCTGTGATTTTCTTCCGGAACTTCCTGCCGGCAGAATTTCCGCTACAAAATATCCGCTCTTAGGCTTAGAAAAAATGTAGCCCTCTGCCATAAGCTGGCTGTAAGCATTTTCAACGGTGATAGTGCTTACATTAAGATTTTTGGCAAAGGTTCTTTTGGAAGGAAGTTTTGAACCGGCACTTAAAACTCCGTTTACAATATCGTTTTTTATGTATTTGTACAGATGCTCGTAAAGACTGCAGCCATCTGTGTTTTCAAGTGGATATGTCAGCATATGTCCTCCTTTTGTTAAATGCCTTCCCTTAAGTATAAAACCAATTTTAAAGGGTAGCAGTTGTTTTGTAAAGAAAAAGTTGTTGCTTTAGAATAGGATATGGATTAAACTTAAAGAAATAAAAAACTGTGGTGCAGAGCAGTCTGGCGGTGGCAAAAGTTTGTTATACTCTGCAAATGAGGTAACGCTCCGACAAACTAACTTCTAACGCAGACTAAGACGCTCAGAAACGTCTTCGCGCCTAAGTCTGCGTAAGAAGTGGATTTTGTCTCCGCTAAAAGTACCTCTGAATTGTTTGCAGAGTATAACAAACTTTTGCCACCGCCAGACTGCTCTGTTATAAAGAATGGAGGAATAATTATGAACCCGATTTTAAAAGGCTTATATGCTGACCCTGACATTATAAAGGATGGTGATACATATTATATATATCCTACAACAGACGGATTTGACGGCTGGGGCGGATATCAGTTTTATGTATTTGCTTCAAAGGATTTAACTAATTGGGAAAACAAAGGAAAAATAATAGATTTCCATGAAGGGGATGTGGCATGGGCAAAGGAGTGTGCATGGGCTCCGTGTACTCTTGCAAAAAACGGAAAATATTACTTTTTCTTCTGTGGCAAGGGAGAAGATGGAGAATCAGCCATAGGAGTAGCGGAAGCAGACAGCCCGGCAGGACCTTTTAAGGCACAAGAAAAGCCTCTTATTACCATAGATATGGTAAGAGCAAGGGGAATAGAAAATTTCTGGCAGGCTATAGACCCGTCAGTTTACACAGAGGGAGATAAATCATATCTGTTATTTGGAAATGGTTCTCCTGTTATAGTGGAACTGAATGATGACTGCGTTTCCATAAAGGAAGATACTATGAGAAAGATAGAGGGTGCATACGATTTTAGAGAAGCCATATCAGTATTAAAAAAAGATGACCTTTATCATTTTACATGGTCATGTGATGATACAGGTTCGGAAAATTATCATATAAACTATGGTGTGTCAAAATCTCTTTTTGGACCTATTGAATATAAGTATCCTATACTGGAGAAAAATCCACAGTTAAATATACTTGGCACAGGTCATCATTCCATACTTCAAGACGGAGATGATTATTACATAGCATATCACCGTTTTGGTACACCTCTTGAAAAATATCCGGAGGGTAAGGGTTTTCACAGGGAGACATGTATTGACAGGCTCACATTTGGAAAAGACGGATATATGGAAAAGGTGACGGTTACTAACTGACAGAAAACAGCTAAGAAGATAAAACTTAAGGATAAAATATCGATTTAAATTCATTTATATAGAAGAGAATGGTTAAAAATAATCAATTACAATGATTAAAATTAATCATTCTCTTTTTGCGTTTTAAAGTATATACTACAGTATATAAAAAATAAATCAAATATATTGATGTGATTTATTTGCTGACTATTCTGGCTGAGTGGGAAGACAGTCAGAAAAAAGTATAATTTGAAAGGAAGTAAAAAATTATGAAAAACTACGAAAAATATGCAGATGAGATAAGGGAATATGATGGCGATGAT
>CAMENQ010000144.1 GCA_945928585.1 uncultured Roseburia sp.
TATTTTGTGGCCAAACATTGCACCAATATTTTTTCTGATAGAAGAAACATCCTCCTTGTCCAATGGGACAATATCCTTTTCTTTAATATACGGATACATTTTATTGGCTATATGTGAAATCCAAAGATTTTCTGCTACTGTTACCACAATCTGAACAATAAGGTACACCATATAGTTGCCTGTAACCAGTAAGACCACAATCTGCAATATCCTGTTAACCATTGAAGCTATAGTTGTCGTTGTAGTTGATATGTATTCCTTCTGATTACAAATAATAAGTGACCTTTTATATGTACAAAAATATGAAAAAGCTGAATTTAATACATACAAAATAAAATATACCCTGATATACTTCATGTCCGGCATATCTTTAATCAGAAACTGCAAAAACGGCGTTACACAGATTCCAACAACAAGAATAAAAATTCCTATCATTGTATATAGTTTTTTATATAATGCCATCAGAGATTTTATCTTTTCCGTGTTATTCTCAGCAACAGGCTTATACAAGGCGAAAACCATTGCCGTTCCCACACCAAGTTCAGATAACGCAAGCATAGAGAGGATACTTGAAAACAATCCCCCCAGACCAAGGTACTCATTTGACAGCACCATTAAAAATACCCTGCGTCCAACTAATTGTAAAATCATTGTAAGAGCATAACCGCCAATTGAAAATATGGCATTTCTTATACTATTTCTTGTCCTTGATTGCTCCATCATTAAATGCACCTCTTCATAATAAATATATTAAATCTAAATAGATACTTTTTTATCCTCAATCTTTAATTCCCTGTCGCAATACTGCAATATACTCTTTCTATGAGTGATTATAAGGCATGTCGGTCTTGGAGTAAGTTTCTGCAAGCCCTGCAATACCGCTAATTCTGTCGTTTCGTCAAGTGCTGATGTCGCTTCATCAAGTATTAAAAACGGTGATTTTCTGACAAAGGCTCTTGCAATAGCTATTCGTTGCGCCTGCCCCTCCGAGAGTCCATGTCCTCTTTCACCAATGACAGTATCCAGCCCCTGTGGCAATTCCATAACAAAATCATAACCCGAAGCAAGCTTCAACGCTTCTATTATGTCGTCTTCTGTTGCATTAAGGTTACCCATTCGGATATTTTCACGTATTGTTCCACTAAATAAAGTATTGCCCTGCGGTACGTATGCAATAAATTCTCTCGTACCCGCATTACTGTTTTCCACTTCACCACTTTCATTAAAGTACGAAACTTTTCCTTCAATATTACTCATAAACGACATCATTATGCGGACAAGTGTAGTTTTTCCGATTCCCGATTCTCCCACTATGGCAACAAACTCTCCCGGATTTATCTTCAAAGAAGCATCTTTAAGTACAGGTTCATCAGTGTAACCAAATGTCATATCCATTACTTCAATTCCGATTCTCTCTGCTTTAATGTTCTTTGCTTCTTTCTCTTCTAATGGAATGTTCTGAAGTTCCATTATTCTTCCCGCTGAAGCCAGTATAGATACAACCTTTGGTATCTGTTGGGCAAGGCCCATAATAGGTGCCTGAACACGATTAACAAGACTGATAAAGACAGACATTGTTCCATATGTAATGACTTTTCGTGATATCTGCAAGGCCCCATATGCAAATGCCACTATATATCCAATCTGAAATGAAAACGACATAGCTGTTGATGTGACAACTCCCATCTTAGTCCTCTTATATAACCAGTAAAATCTGTTTTCACGCAACTTTGTCAGTTTTTCCATAGAATAATCTTCATTAGCAAAAGCTTTTACAATTAGAAGATTTGCAAGACTCTCCTGCATAAATGAACGATACGCAGCTTCCGATTCCTGAAGCTTTACCTGCAATTTACGAAGTTTTTTTCCAAACCACCACGTTGAAACATCTGCAACCGGTGCAACCAACAACGCAAATATTGCCAGAAGATGTGAATAGTAAAACAACATAAAGAATATCAGTATCAGTTCAATACAAAGCTGTATTATATTTGGTATTGTTCCTATTATTCCATCTGCAATATTCCCTGCATCACTTGTCAATCTTGTCATCAAATCTCCCGTATGATATTTCCTGACGTCCATCCAGTGGGATTTGATGATTTTTTCATATATCTGCTTTCTTATCCCAAACGAAAACCGCTCATTGAGTATTGTCGAAAACAGACTCATAAATATTTCAAGAATCTGCATTCCGACAATCATCACTATGTATATAATTATTAAATTGACAAAACTATTGCCACCAGTTGCATTATCTATAATCGTTTTAGTAACCTGCACCATGACCAAAGTCATAATTGTCTGTGCCAACGTGATAAGCATCATAAGTATAATTTTTCCTATGTACGGCCTTGTATACTGAATTATCCATCTGGCATAACGAAGCTGGTTCGAACGATCATTCCATAATTTTTTTAATTTTTCCATATTATTTATTCTAATCCTTACAACTAATCTATGAATCCCAACTTCTGAAGCTTATCAAGAAATTCCATTACAGAGGCTTCACACTCTTCTTCTGTTACATCATATTCCTTTAAAAGACTTTCAATAATATTTGTAGGTGTAGTCTCCTGTTGCAACATATCCCATATATCATTTCCTACACCCTTAATAAGGAAATACTTACCCGTTTCAAAATCAATCATTACCTTTTCACCGGCTAAATCAGTTACATTTAATTGCTTCTTCATAATAATTGTCGAGTTCTTATCCATCTTTTATGACCTCCTGTTTTCTTCTCATTTTACAACATGGTTCTGTATTTTACAACATGTCACGCTTAGTTACCTCATTACTATGCACGAAACTTGTCAACAACAGTATATTCTTCTTCGCTGGCTCCGGTTACAATCATCCTGCCACACCTTATCCATGCATGTGCCACCATCTTTCCATCATACATGCCGCACCCAAGATATAATGTTGAAGGTATGGTCTTCCGTTTTAAAAGTTTTTGTGCCGTCAATGCCCTCACAAGACATTTGCTCTCCCACACTGTCTTATCACATACATGGTTCACACATATAGAAACCACCTTTGCGTACTTATAATGCTCCATTGTCTCATCTTCGCCGGACTCTTCTCCCTCAATTCCCCATTTTACCTGCATCTTTTTTGAATCCATATGAAGAACCTGAAAACGGTACCAGGCCGAATATATCCAGCATAGTATACTTACACTCTTATAATTATTATACCTGATAAACCTAACAAAACTTTTTATAAAATTCATTTTATTACAATTTATATCCTTTCCGACCCATTTCCAAATTCACCGCCAAACTTTAAATCAACAGCCTTATATATTTTTTTCAGTTTCATAACGTTCTCCATGTCAATCTGTTCAATCATTCTTCGTTTATATTTTCCCTTTTGTTTTACAATTCCTTCCACACCTCTTACAAGCCATGCCCACGGTAATAACCACGGTTTATTCGCAAGATATGGGTAATATTCTGACATGTAATATAATGGCGGAAAAAAATACCATCTTCTCAACTGTCCCCGCTTTATTGTTTCACCTTCATCTTCTGCAAGTTTATTCCAGATACCATTTTCATCTTTACCATATATACCTGAATCAAGCATATATAAAAACATATCCGAATACAGACTATCTGCTTCCGTATCATCAAGCCATAAATACGCCAGCGTTTCCATATGTTTAGCAAATTTATATATTCCGCACTTTTTTAACTCATTATCTATGTATGGGCGATTTATCTCTTTTCCATATTTGTTAAGGTACACATATATGTCCACCAGATGTCTTATTCCACAACCGGTCTGATAAAAATGTTTTGCCATATGTGCTATCATATACACATAAAAATCATCTAATCCAAATACATGTGTATACTTGCACCCTTCTTTCACCATTGTTCTGACAAAGCCGCCGAAATACCCTTCCTGCTTTTTGTCAACCGTCTTATCATACATAGCACGATGAGCCTCAACAATCAAAAACGGTCTCTTCATATATATGTGATGGTGCTTTATTGATTCCTTTAATGTGTAACCACAATCCTCCAGTACTTTAACCGCCTTATCCATATCGTCTTTGGAAATAAGAATATCAAGATCGCTCATTTCCCGAAGTTCCGGAGACGGATATACAAATCGTAGTACAGCTCCCTTCATTGGCTGATTCATCACCCCTGCCTCTTCAAACTTTGACTCAAGCATCCTCATTTCCTGAATCTGTACAGAAATTTTTGTCATACTTCTAAGAATTATTGGTTTAATAGCAGCTTTCATTTCATCACTTACGTTATCAACATTAATTAGTGCTGAAAGCAATATGCATTGCATTTGACTTTTTTTTGCAATATCCACAATTTCCTGTACCGTTATTCCATCCGGTAATTCATCAGCTTTTTCTCCGTAAAGCTGAGATTTAACAAGCTTCGCCAAATATCTGTCAAGTTGTCTCATACTAATAGCCCCCTTATAAATGACATATCATAACTAAATTATTCATTATATCTTTCCTTTGATAAATCGTTTCATTATCCCAAGTGTTCTCTTTATTCTTAACTTAACCGGTGCATTTCGTCTATAATTCTTCATAAGATTTTTGCTGTACACCGGTGATGGCACCCTACATATTCTAAGTCCTCTAATCATTGCATACATAGTTGAACGCCTCTCATATTGGTATTTTTGAATGAACTTAAGTTTCTCATATTCTTCATACTTATCAGCAATAATATCCCCATCTGTCATTGCCTTTTTCAGCAATTCAAGTCCTTTTATATTTCTGGCAAAAATAACATTTCGCCCTTCATGTTCCGAGAAATCCGGCACATTATTGTCATTAAGATACCATGCGTCCCCACATGAAATATCCGCCATTTCTCCAATTCCGTCTATACAGAATCTGCATATTTTTCTGACGTCTCTTCCAAGTATTTTTCCCCATGAATCATTATAATTTATCTTTGATTCAGTACCGTCTTTTTTTACTGCCGTAGCATATCCCGGCCATCCGTTTCCTCTGTATTGAAGTGAGACACACTCACTCCTACTGTTGCACCCCAACTCTTTTAACAGCATTTTCTGTGCTGTACCGCTAGGTGTCCCAGCACAAAAAAAGGAAAACATATAGGCAATCTGTTTACACAGCCCGGCATCTTCCTTCAGATACATTCTGAGTGCCGACACATCACAAGGTTTTCCTACAAATGCATATACTTCGTTTTCTTTTACAAGTTGCTTAATATCATATAGCGGTGCTGACACACTATATCTTGACCCCATACATTTAAGTACATCTTCTTCTGTTCGGCTTACAACCGTTTTAGTACCATAAACATTATCTCCCACTGTCTGTATAATACCATTAACCAATCTATGCTTTAGCAGATATATGCAAAGCGAAGTTAATACACCTCCGCTTGAAGCCTCTCTTCTTATCTCTGAATCAGATGACCATCCAAGATAAACATTTTCCTGTTTTCCCCAGATATCCTTATCCGACATTTCCTTAGCAGCAGCCCCACCACATGGACATACTTTCATAAGTTTATCAATATTATCATTTGCAATCTCAGGACAAAGAAAATCTTTCTCATCAGAAACAAGTTCCACTCCGTATACCGAATGACACAATCCGCATCCTGTACAATATTCTTTATATATGTTAACTGAATCCATCTTATTACTTACTCCTTTTAGTACAAATACATTTTATCACACATTAATCTTATGGGCAAATCTGTCTGTTATATTATCCTCAACCAACGGATAATTTACGCGTTCCAATGTTCTTTCATACTGTGGGTTTGAGGTTCCATCAGGATATCCTCTATTGCATTTTATCTTCAGTTCATCCAATGATTTTGTCCAATAATGATTAATCCTTATTTTTTCTGCTGAATTAGATAAAGTACATGCTCTGCCATCCTGTACATATGCTGCTGCCCCAGTAATTTTCCTGTGCTTTTCGTCCACTGCAAACTGCCTCTTTCTATAAATTCCAAAATGAGGGGATATAATGCATTTGGTCTTTTTTATCTGTACAATACTTTTAATCCTGCAATTTAGCTCATTGTTTCTGTCAGCAAATGTTTTCTTATAATTATTAATAACAAGCCCATCCGGACGATGATGATGTCCACATGGTCCATATACAATCCAGTTGACACCAAGGGAAGGTTCACCTTCAAACTCCTTGAGAACTGACTTTACATCATCCTCTTTAATAGGTACTATAAACTCATCTGCATCAACAAATGCCAGCCACCTGGTATTTTTTTTCGCCAGTCTCAGGGCATCATTATATGCATTTATCTGCGCCGCTTTTCCGGGATAATCAATATATATTACGATTCCCCTGTCAACATAAG